>NZ_CADFEF010000022.1:0-123878 GCF_902833125.1 Burkholderia sp. BCC1640
GCCTGACGCCGCTCGCGCGGATCAAGGCATACGCGAACGCGGGCGTGGATCCGAGCGTGATGGGCATGGGTCCGGTGCCGGCATCGCGCCGCTGCCTGGAGCGAGCGGGCTGGACGCCGGGCGACTTGGACCTGATGGAAATCAACGAGGCATTCGCGGCGCAGGCGCTGGCGGTGCACAAGCAGATGGGCTGGGACACGTCGAAGGTGAACGTGAACGGCGGTGCGATCGCGATCGGTCACCCGATCGGCGCGTCGGGTTGCCGGATCCTGGTGACGCTGCTGCACGAGATGGCCAAGCGCGATGCGAAGCGCGGGCTGGCGTCGCTGTGCATCGGCGGCGGGATGGGCGTCGCGCTCGCGGTCGAACGCGATTGAGCACGGTCTGACGATATTGCACGCGTGCGGCGCCGGCCAGCGCCGCACACATGCGCAGCAACCTTCGCGCGGAACAAGCAGCCAACAATACGCGTGATGTTCCGGTGCGCACCGTGTCCGCCTTGCGGGCGCCAGCGCACCACAGCGGTGGGGCGGCAGCATGTGCCATGCCGTCGCTCCGCATCATTGATTACTTTTTTGTCGGTAACTCATAGGATGACTAAGCGAATTGCAGTTGTGACTGGTGGAATGGGCGGCCTCGGCGAAGCGATCAGCATCCGGTTGAACGATGCGGGCCACCGGGTCGTCGTCACGTATTCGCCGAACAACGCGGGCGCCGATCGCTGGCTGACGGAAATGCATGCGGCCGGCCGCGAATTCCATGCGTATCCGGTGGACGTGGCCGATCACGATTCGTGCCAGCAGTGCATCGACAAGATCGCCCGGGACGTCGGCCCGGTCGACATCCTGGTGAACAACGCGGGCATCACGCGCGACATGACGCTGCGCAAGCTCGACAAGGTCAACTGGGATGCGGTGATCCGCACCAACCTCGATTCCGTGTTCAACATGACGAAGCCGGTCTGCGACGGCATGGTCGAGCGCGGCTGGGGACGCATCGTCAACATCTCGTCGGTCAACGGCTCGAAGGGCTCGGTCGGCCAGACCAACTACGCGGCTGCGAAGGCCGGCATGCACGGCTTCACGAAATCGCTCGCGCTCGAGATCGCGCGCAAGGGCGTGACGGTGAATACGGTATCGCCGGGCTATCTCGCGACGAAGATGGTGACGGCGATCCCGCAGGACATCCTCGATACGAAGATCCTTCCGCAGATTCCGGCGGGACGGCTCGGTCGACCCGAGGAAGTCGCGGCGCTGATCGCGTTTCTGTGCTCGGAGGAGGCCGGCTTCGTGACGGGCTCCAACATCGCGATCAACGGCGGCCAGCACATGCACTGACGCGCGGCGGCCCGGGCGGCGTTCGCGCGCGCATCCGGGCCGTGCTCCCGCTGTATCCAGCGCCGGGGCGACGCGCCAAGCGTGCGGTGACGGATCACGGACGCAGGCTCGCCGCGCATGCGGCGGCCCGAGTGCGCCCGCGCTCCGGCCACCGCGTCGCGGCACGCGCGCCGCACCGGCCTCGCATTCCGGAGGAGGCATGGGTGACACCTGGATGGGACTCGCGATCGGCGGCTCGGCACTGGCCGTCGCGCTGACGATGGCGATCGCGCTTCACTGGCTCGAGCGGCGCCGCGCGCGGCTGCTGCGCAACTTCGATCATCGCGATTGCTGGCTCGTCGCGTACGGCAAGTGCCTCGCGCGCGGGCCGGCGCGTCGCACGCGCAGCGGCGCGCGCTGACGGCGGCGGTGCGGCAACGGCGCGTTCACGCGTCGTGCCGCATCGCGCGCATTCATGTGCGGTGCGCGGGACGCCCGCGCTCAATCGCTGCTTTTCGCCGAGCCTTCGCCCGAATCGTTCTTGTGGAAGATCCGCTTCGTCGTGCGCTTGGTGGCATCCCAGCCCTCGCGCGACGCATGCGCGATGCCATGACCGACCGTCTTCGCGGCGCTCGCGGTCGCGTGGCCGAAGCTGCGCGCGGCCTCGCCGGTCTTGTGCGCGGCTTCCTTCGAATCGCGCTTGATGTCCTGCTTCACTTCCGACATGTCCGCGTGCGCGATCGGGCTGATCAGCGCGAGAACGAACGCGGTGCAAATGAACTGACGTGCTTTCACGACCTGGTTTCCTTGGGGCTAGTCATCGAGGGTCCGCGCGGCCGGCAGGCGGCGGAACGAGTACGCCGGCCGCCGATGCATCGAGCATCACCGCGGCGCGGCCGCCGAGCAGCACGCGCTCGCCGCAGCGCAGCGTGAAGCCGTACAGCACAGAGCGGTCGTCGCCGCCGATGCGCTCGGCGTCGACGGTCAGCGGCAGGTCGAACGTGTCGAGCCGATCGACGAACGCGTCGACGTTGCGCACGCTCGCGAGATAGCCGGCGCGCGGCCGCGCGGGTTCCGTTTGCGCGCGTTGCGTACCGATCAGCGCGCCATGCACGGCCATCGCCTGTGCTGCGTATTCGATTCCGCAGACCGATGCGAGCCGGCCGCGCGAGCGCAGCGGGTTGTGCGGATCGCGATGGCTCGTCGCGCTGCAGCGGATCCGCGCGGCATCCCATGCTTCGACCCGATCGAGCAAGCACATCGCGCCGTCGTGCGGAATGTGCGCGGCGATCCATGCGCGATCGAGCGTGGCCGTCGTCAGCGCAGGCATCGGCGTCGAGACGGGCGTCGTCATGGCGCGTGCCCCGCCGTGGGATTCGCCGGCGCGATATCGACCTGCACGCGCGCATCTTCCAGATAATCGAGCACGACACTTGCCGTGCGCCGCGCGGCGAGCGCGTCGAGCAGCGGCAGCGCGCGCGCGGCCGGATTGCCGGTGCGCAGCGCGTCGAGTTCGGGGTTCGCGAGCGTCGTCGCCGGCGCGTCGGTGAGCTGCACGTCGATGCGCGCGAGCGTGCGTTCGCTCGCGTCGGGCGCGAGCACGAGCGCGACGCCGAATGCGTCGACGATCGGCCGTACCGCGCGCAGCGGCTCCGGATAGTCGGTGTCGTAGGCGATCAGCAGGCTCGGCACGCGATCGACCGCGACCTGGCACACGCTCTCGAGCAGGCCCGCGGCAAAGCTGCCGTCGTGCGCGCACAGCACGTTCGACGTCGCCATCGCGCGGGTCGCGATGCTCCAGTAGCCGGCCGGCGCGTTGTGCACGGAGTTGTGAAAGCGCGTGGGCGACAGGTGACGATCGTCGCCGGCGAGGGTCTCGCAGATCGCGTGGCAGTTCTGGCCGTCGCCGCCGGACGCGCTGAACACGGTCGCGAGCGTGGCGGCATCGCGCCCGCTCGCGGCTGCCGCCTCGAGGCCGACCGCCAGCGCGACGCGCACGACGGGGCCGGTGCGGCGGCGTTCCGCCGGCGGCAGGCTGGCGGGCGGCGGCAGCACGGTGCGCGTGCTCGCATAGGCCGCGCGGCCCGCGAGCACGTCGGCCGCGTGCGGCCAGTCGTTCAGTCCCGGCCCGACGAGGCCGACGCTTTCGATGAAGGCGGTGAGGGTCATGTCGGCTCCCCGCGGCGGGCATGCTCGGCGCGGCCGAGGATCAGGCTGCAGTTCGTGCCGCCGAATCCGAACGAATTCGACAGAACCGCACGCACGCGGGCGTCGCGGCTCGCGAGCACGTAGTCGGCGGCCAGCGCCGGGTCGGGTTGCGTCGTGTTGACGCCGGCCGGCACGAACTGCTCGCGCAGCGCGAGCGCGGCGACGACCGCTTCGAGCGCGCCGGCCGCACCGAGCGTGTGACCGGTCGCCCCCTTCGTCGAGCTGCACGGCGTGCGCGTGAGCAGCGCGCCCACGGCGCGGCTTTCGGCGGCATCGTTGCTGGGCGTCGCGGTGCCGTGCAGGTTCACGTAGTCGATGTCGCCTGCGGCGAGGCTGGCCGACGCGAGCGCCTGTTCGATCGCGATGCGCGCGCCGAGCCCTTCCGGATGCGGCGACGACATGTGATGCGCATCGCTCGATTCGCCGATGCCGAGCAGCAGGATCGCGTCGTCGTCGAGCGCGGTGCGTGTATTTGGCACGCGTTCGAGCAGCGCGAACGCAGCCGCTTCGCCGATCGAGATGCCGTCGCGCGCGACGTCGAACGGCCGGCACGGCCGGCGCGACAGCAGTTCGAGCGAATTGAAGCCGTACAGCGTCGTCAGGCACAGCGAATCGACGCCGCCGACGACGGCCGCGTCGATCAGCCCCGCTTCGATCATCCGTCGCGCGGAGCCGAACACCTTCGCGCCGGACGAACACGCGGACGAGATCGCCATCGCCGGCCCGCGCAGCGCGAAATACGCGCGCACGAACGCGGCCGGCGAATACGGGTTGTGCGTGTTTGCATAGCGGAAGCCGGCGGGCAGCGCGCCGCTCGCCGGATCGCGTTGCTCGTATGCGCGCTCGGTTTCGAGGATGCCTGACGTGCTCGTGCCGATGAACACGCCGACGCGCGCGGCGCCATGGCGCGCCACGGCCGCCGCGACGCGCGCGTCGAAGCCGTCCTGGACGAGGCCGAGTTGCGCGAGGCGGTTGTTGCGGCAGTCGAAGTCGGCGAGATCCGTGCGCACGGGATGCGTATCGACACCGTCCACGGCGCCGATCCAGGTGTCGAGATCGGCGCGTTCGAAGTCGCACGGCGTGAGCCCGCCGCGTGCGTTGCGCAGCGCGTCGAGGGTCGCGTCGAGGCCGCTGCCGATGCAACTGGTGGCGGTGAAGTGCGAGAGCAGGAGAGGTTTCACGAGGGTCGTATCCGGTGGCCGGAACGGGCGCCGCAGCGGGGCTGGCGGGCGCGCCGGGCATGGTCAGATTTTATCAAACGGGGGTGCCGGCATGCCCGGCTGGCCGGGCGGTTCGGGCGCGAGCGCGGCGCGCAGCGTGGTCCAGTGCAGCTGCGCATCGGCGGCCGCGCGCAGCAGCGCCGGCAGCACGTCGAGCACGACCGGTTCTCCGCGCGCGTCGCGTGCCGCGTGGCCGTCGTGCACGAGCAGGATGTCGCGCGGCGCCAGTCCGTCGAGCAGGCGGCGCGTGACGAGGTCCGCGTCGCGCGCGCGCGTGTCGAAACCACGGCGCGTCCAGCTGGCGAGCTGCAGGCCGAGCTCGCACAGCACCGGCTCGAGAAACGGATTGCGCAGGCCGGCCGGCGCGCGGAAGAAGCGCGGGCGCGTGCCGGCGATCTCGGTCAGCGTCTGCTGCGCGGCCGCGATTTCGCGCCGCAGCGCGGCGGGCCCCGACAGCGAGAACGTATGCCGGTGCCGCTGGCTGTGATTCTCGACCGCATGGCCGCGCGCGACGATCGCTTCGATCCACTTCGGATGGCGGCGCGCGAGATCGCCGATGCAGAAGAACGTCGCGCGCGCATCGTGACGATCGAGCAGGTCGAGCACGCGCGGCGTGACGTCGGGGTCCGGGCCATCGTCGATCGTCAGCGCGATCCGGCGGCCGGCGCCGGCCGGCAGGCGCGTCCAGTTCGGTCCGAGCAGCGCGCTGCGCGGCCACAGGCCGGCGGCGGTCAGTGCGAGATGCGACGCAACCACGCCGCCGGCGGCCCACGGCCAGGCAGCCGGTTGCGCGACGACCGCTGCGAGCGCACCCGCGTGCAACGCCGCGGTGCCCGCGATCAGCGGCGTCGGTTTCCAGCGGCGCGCATCGCCGGACAGCCGAGGTGGAACGGACGACGGCGCGTTCATGCGCGGGCTCCTGTCAGGTCGGGACGAGCGCTGCTCGTCGCCGCGGCGCGCGGCGCGAGAATCGCGGCGAACGCGAGCGCCAGCATCGCGCCGGGGCCGACGGTCAGCCCGAAGGTTTCGAGCAGCGGCACGCGCGACAGCGCGAGCAGGCCGAAGCCGGCGACCGTCGCGAGGTTCGCGATCAGCAGCGATACGAGTGTGTACGGCGTGACCGGTTGCGCGTCGTCGCGCTTGCAGAAGAACAGCGCATAGTTCGAGCCGACCGCGACGATCAGCAGCATCCCGACGAGATGCAGGATGGTCAGCGGCACGGCGGCGAGCGCGAAGCCGGCCGTCACCACCAGCACGGCCGCGACCAGCGGCGCGAGCGCGCGCACGACGCGGCGCGGCGAGCGCAGCGCGATCAGCAGCAGCACGGCGATCGCCGCGAAACCCGCGAGCGACAGCCGGATGTCCTCGTGCACATAGTTCACGTACAGGCGGTCGGCTTCGGCCTTCATGTCGACGAACAGCGCATCCGGCACGCCGGCGCGCGCGACGGCCGCGCGGATCGGCGCAGCATCGAGCGCCGGCGCCGACGCCGCCGAAGCTGAGCGTGCGGCATCCGGCGCGCGCAGCGGCAACATCGCGCTCCAGCGGCCCGCGCGCTCGGTCAGCAGCGCGTCGACGGCGAGCGCCATCGACGTGCCGCGCAGGTCCGCGCGCGTGATCGGCGGCGCGTGGCGTGCGGCTTCGACATCGGCGATGAACGGTGCGAACAGCTCGGGCCGCACCGAGATCGGCTGGTTCGCGACGGCCGCACGCATGCGCGCGGCGAGCACGTCCGCGTCCGGCAGGCTCGCCTGGCGCGCGCGCTGCGCGGCGTCGCTCGGCAGGTAGCGCGCGGGACTTTCGAAGCCCGCGAGCGTGCCGCGATCGACGAGCGGCTGCAATTGCGCGGCGACCTGTTCCGCGCGTTCGAGCGCGGCCTGTTCGGTCGGCGCGGAAATCACGACGAGGTAGCGCACGTCCGGCGCGCCGACATCGGCGCGCAGACGTGCGTCGAGGGCCTGCGCGCGGGCGGGGACGGGGCTCAGCGCCGCAAGCTCGCGGCTCCACAGGCCGCCGCGATGCAGCACGAGCGTCGCGCACGCGGCGAGCACGAGCACGGCGAGCGGCCAGCGCAGCCGCGGCGCCGCAGCGGCCGCACGCGCGAGCACCGCGCCGACGCGCGACACGTCGCGAATCGCGACGTGCTCGCCGCGCAGGTGAGGCAGCACGAAGCGCGTGACGAGCGCGGCGGCCGTCAGCCCGGCGATCGAGTACAGCCCGAGCTGCACGAGGCCCGGAAAACCGGAGAACAGCATCGACGCGAAGCCGCACACGGACGTCAGCACGCCGAGCCGGATCGTCGGCCAGTACGCGGCGAGCCATGCGCGCGTCGCGTCGGCGGGCCGCGCCGTGCCGCGCGCGCCGACCTGCGCCGATTGCACGAACAGGTAGATCGAATAGTCGACGGCTTCGCCGATCAGCGTCGTGCCGAAGCCGAGCGTCAGTCCGTGGACCGTGCCGAACGCGGTGCTGACCGCCGCGATGCCGGCCGCGATGCCCGTCAGCACCGGCAGCAGCCCCAGCGCGAGCGTGCGCGGCGAGCGGTACAGCGTTAGCAGCAGCGCGACGATCAGCACGACGCTCGCCGTCGACAGCCGTTCGACGTCGTGCCGGATCGTGTCGCGCGTGTCGACCGAGAACACGCCGGGGCCGGTCATCGCGAGCGTGTACGCGGCGCGGTTCGGCAGCGTCTGCGTCGCGGCGGAGAACGCGCGGCGCACCGCGTCGATCGCGCGCGCCTGCGCTTCGGTGTCGGAGCCGGCGGCGGCCGTCTGCACGACCAGCACCGCGCGCGTGCCGTCGCGCGACGCCCACACGCCGTCGCGCATCGCGGGCTGCGCGCCGCTGTCGAGCTGGTCGACGAGCGCGGTCACTTCGCCGGTCGGGTCGCGCGGCAACATCGCCTTCGCGACGAGACCCGCCGACGAGCTCAGCAGGTCGAGGCTGTCGCCGAGCGCCTGGTGCAGGCCGTCCGCGCTGAAGCGTTGCGGCGCGACGGCCGGGCTCAGCAGGTAACGATGGTCGAACACGAATTGCCGGTCGCGCGCGTCGTTGACGGCTTCGCCGTTGTTGATCGCCGAGAATTGCCGGTCGGCGCGCAGCGTGCCGGCGACGCGCCGCGACAGCGCGGCGCGCGTGGCCGCATCGCCGCCGTCGATCGCGACGAGGATCAGCCGCGACACGATGCCGTCGCGCAGTTGATCGACGAGCACGCGCTGCCCGGCGCTCGGCGCGCGCGGCAGGAACGCGGACAGGTCGGCCGTGAAATTCGCGCGGGCGATCGCGATCCCGCACGCGACGAGCGCGAGCAGCCACACGAGCACCGCGCGCTGCCGCCACGCGGACGGGCGGTGCGCGACGGGGGCGGTTGGCCGGGTGCGCTCGTCCATCACTTCGCCGGGACGGGTTGCAGGCGCATCGTCGAATGGTCGCCGTCGGCCTGCTGGATCGCGACGCTGCGCAACACGTCGCGCGAGCCTTCGAGCGTGATCGTGCTGACGACCTTCAGCATCCGCGAATCGAGCGGCGTGAGCATCAGCGTCCAGTCGTCGCCGCGACCGGCGAGCGCGACCTTGTAGACCTGCTCGAGCGCGTAGCGATTGCCGGCGAGCGTCGCGCGGATGCTGTCGATGAACGCGCCGAGCTCCGGATAGCGCGCGAGCGCGAGCGTGTATTTGCGGTTGTTGCGCTCGACGGTGAGCATGTCGCCGTCGACGACGAGATGTTCGGGCTTCGGACTGAGCGTGTGCTTCTCGAGGTGGTCGGGCGCGACGAACACGAGTTCGCCCGACGATTCGAGCGGCTGCGCGGCGATCGATAGCGACTTCGTCTCGGTGAACGTCGCGCGTCCGGACTTGTGCTGCGCGAGCGTCGACATCAGCCGGTCGAGGGTCCACGCCGAACCGGTGTCGGCCGCGTGCGCGGGCAGCGCGAGCGCGACGGCGGCCGTGACGGCGAACGTGCGCGCCGAGCGGCGCAGCACGGGCGCGGACGGCAGCGGGAACAGCGACAGGAAGCGGAGAACGGCGGTCATGCGTCGGAATCCCTCGTGGCGGACAGGCCGGCGCACGCGCGCGCATCGTCGCGGCGCGCGGCGGCCGTGCCGGTCTGCCAGAAATCGAAATAGTTGAACCAGTTGTACGGGGCCGCGCGGCAATACTTGTCGAGCAGCGCGACGTAACGCGCGAGCGCCGCGTCGACGGCCGCCGCGCGCGCGTCGCGACGCACGTCGGAGAAATCGGCGAGTGTCTCGAAGTGCACGTCGTAGCGGTTGCCGTCGCGATAGAGGCCCGTCATGAACAACACCGGGCGCCGCAGCATCGCGGCCATGTACAGCGGCCCGAGCGGAAACGCGGCCGGTGCGCCGAGCAGCGGCAGCCGCCGCAGCGAGGTTGCCGCATCGTCGAGCAGCGTGCGGTCGGCGAGCATGCCGACCATGCAGTTCGCGTCGAGACGCTCGCGCACCTTCAGCATCGAGTCGACCTGCCCGAGCGGAATCACTTCCGGTTTCGCGGCCGGGTTCACGGCGGCGAGCGTCGCGTTGATCTTGCGCGCGTTCTCTTCGAACATCGTGACGACGACGCGCAGGTCCGGACGCGTGCGGCCGATCGCGCGCACGACTTCGAAGCTGCCGAGGTGCGCGCCCATCAGGAATGCGCCGCGCCCGCCCGCGAGCGCGTCGTCAACCTGCGTTTCGCCATGCAGCCGGATGTCGAACAGGTCGAAGCGGCCGTTCATCAGGTAGATGCGGTCGTGGATCGTCGCGGCGAACGTGAACACGTGCCGATACACGTCGCGCCAGCGCGCGGGACGGCCGAGCGCGCGGCGCAGATAGTCGCGCGACGCCGAGCAGGCTGCCGGCGAGAACAGCACGAAATAGGTTGCGATGGCGTGCAGCACGACACGCGACGGCCGCCGGCCGAACCGCAGCGAGATCCAGGTCATCGCGCGCAGCAACGCCGCGTTGCTGCGTTCCTGGCGCTCGGCCCACGCGGTGCGCTTCATGGCCGTGCACCGTCCTGCGCGGCGGCCGGCGCGGACAGCACGCCGGTGGCGACGTCGCGCGCGCCGGCGCGCAGCGTGAAGCGGATCGCGCCGCCGGCCGCCGCATCGAACGCGAGATCGAGCGGCTCGCCGGGCGCGACCGGGCTCAGGAATTTCGCGGAAGCCAGCCGCCACGTGTGCAGCGGGCGGTTCAGCGACGCGCCGAGCGCGGCGATCGCGTGATCGAGCAGCACGACGCCCGGCACGATCGGATGACCGGGGAAATGACCGGGCAGCGCAGGGTGATCGGCGGGAATCGTGAACGCGAGCGGCGCATCCGTCTCGGCGCGCGCGCTCGCGTCGGCCGCGGCGGCGCGCGTGTGCCGTGCGACCAGCGCGGCGAGCACGTCGCGCGGCAGCTTGCCCGTTTCGTTGCGCGGCAGGGCGTCGACGAACACGAGCGGACGCGGCATGAAGGCGGGATCGATCCGTTCGCGCAGCGCGCGCTGCAGGTCGGCCGCGGCGAGCGTCGGCGCGACCACGAGCGCGACGAGCCGCGTGACCGGTTCGCGGGGTGCATCGGCGTCGGCCGGTGCGGCGTCGTCCGGCATGAAGAACACGCCGTCGACGACGTCGGCGATCGCGTTCAGTTGGTGATTCAGATAGGCGAGCGACGTGCGCTTGCCCGCGATGTTGACGAGGTCCGCCTTGCGGCCGTGCAGCAGGAACCGGCCGTCGCCGAGCAGTTCGAGCGCGTCGCCCATCGGCACGGGGGTTTCGACGTGTCCGCCCGACGCCCACACGGTCGGGCCGCTGTCGTCGCCCGCGGCGTCGCGGCCCGGCTCGTCCTGTGCCGCGCGCGCGTCGAGGCGAATGCCGGGGAACAACTGCCACGTCGCGCCTTGCGACGTGCGGCGCGTCGCGATCTGGCCGGTCTCGGTGCTGCCGTAGATCTCGACGAGCGGCGCATCGAGCGCGGCCTCGGCTTCGCACGCGAGCTTTTCCGACAGCGGTGCGGTGGCCGACAGCACGAGCGCGGCCGGCGGCAGCGCATGGCCGGCCGACAGCAGCGCGCGCAGGTGAATCGGCGACGTGACGAGCACGCGCGGCTGCGGGATCGCGGCGAGTTCGTCGCGAATGTCGACGGGGTAGAAGGGCTGGCGGTTGCTGAACGCGAGGCCGCCGATCAGCGCGAGCAGCACCGTCGACTCGAAGCCGTACATGTGTTGCGCGGGCACGGTGCCGATCAGCGTGGCCGCGCGGCCGTCGAGCAGGCCGAGGCGGTCGGCCGCCGCGCGCACGCAGCCGACCAGGAAGCCCCACGTCTTGCGGTGCGGCACCGGCGCGCCGGTCGAGCCGGACGTGAACACGTACGCCATGATGCGCGACGCGTCGATCTGCGGCACCGCGAACGGCGCGTCGTCGAGGCGGTCGCCGGGTGCGGCGTCCGGATAGGCGAAGCGCGGCAGGTCGATTGCGCAGTCCGGCGCGTCGTGCAGGCAGAACGCGTCCGGTGCGAACGACGCGAGCTGGCGCACCATCTCCGGCGTGTGCGTCGACGGCAGCAGGCTGATCCTGCCGGCGACGAGCGCCGCGCACAGGCTGACCGCGAAGCGGTAGCGATCGCGGCACACGTTGAACACGTGACCGCCGGCGGGCAGTGCGGCGGCCACGCGCGCGACGTCGGCGACGAACGCGCGCACGCTGACGGGCGTGCCGTCGCGCCAGGCGATCGTCTGGTCCGGCGAGGAATGGAACACCAGCGGGTAAGTCGGCATAAATCGGCTGAAGCGGGAGACGGTGACCGGCGCGGCCGCAATGCGGCGCCGCGCCGGCCATGAATTCATCGTGACGGCTGCGTCGACGCGCGGTATGCGCGCACCGCGTCGACCATCCGCGGCCGCGCGTCGTGCGGCAGTGCGAAGCGCCGGCACGCATGCTCGGCCGCGAACATCACCGCGACGAGCGGCAGCGACAGGTAGTTCGCGAACGTCGACCACGCGACGATCGGCGCGGTCGCGAACAGCAGCGTCGACACGGCGGCGATCGCGACGAAGAACAGCGTCCATGCGAGCGTGATGCGCCGCGTGTAGCGCGCGACGGCCGGCGAGATCGTGCCGTGGATCATCGTCGCGAAGCGCGTGCACAGCGGCACCTGGCCGGCCGCGAGCGTGCGGCCGAACAGCAGCGCCATCGCGAGGTTGAAGCTCGCGTGCTCCAGATACAGGCCCCATTCGAAATGGCGCGCGAGCGGGGCGCGCGCGGCCCACAGCGCGGCGGCGGCGAGCAGCCACGCCGGCACGAGCCATGCCCGCTTCGGCGAGCGCAGCGCTGCGCCGAGCGCGAGCAGCAGCGGCGGCACGAGCGCCATCGCGAGGCCGAAGCCGTGCGCGCCGGGTGTCGCGGCCGCGTAGTGCGCGCCGATCTGGTACGCCGCCACCGCGGCGACCGCGCCGACGCCGCGTGCGATGCCGAGCGGCGAGCTCATCGCGGCGCTCCGGGCGCGCGGCGCGTGCGCGCATTGCCGTCGTCCGTCGCGGCACGGCGGCGGACGGGCGGGCAAACCGGGGCGAGGCGAATGAGCGGGCGCGGTATGGCTGCTGGAAACATCGGGCGGATCGGGGGGGCCGGACGCGTTCGTCGGGCCGTCAAACATCATATGAATGGTGGCCGGGACGCATGTCCGGGCCGGCTGTCATGCACGCACATTTTAGGGCCGCGGCGCGGCGGTTCGAGGTCGGCGCAGCCGGGTTTTGTAACCGAATGTATGGCAGCGAACTGAACCTTACGCGATGGCGATTCATTTCCGCCCGAAGCGGCTCAAGCGTCTGCTGCGATCGGGTCCCGAAACCGGCCGCGGCGGGGGCCTTCAGTCTGTAACCATTCCCCGTATACGTGCCGATACCCATCGTCTAGAATCCGCGTAACTTTTACAAACGACCCCCAATAACGCAGGCGGGGAAGCCGGCAGACGCCGGAGGGACGGAGATTGGCGCGCGCTTCGCACGCGCCGGGCGTGCACGACGATTGCCGTTTCCGGGCGCCTCCCGCTGCCATGGGCCGCCTGCCCGCAAGCATGATGAACGCACTGGAACAAGAGCTCGCCACGCTGATCATCGGCGAACTGAATCTCGAAGACGTCCCGCTCGAAACGGTGACGGCCGGGACCCCGCTGTATGGCGAGGGCTTCGGGCTCGACTCCATCGACATCCTGGAAATCGCGCTGCTGATCTCGAAGAAATACGGCTTCGAACTGCGCTCGGACAATCCGGACAACCAGAAGATCTTCGCGACGCTCGGCGCGCTTGCCGAGTACGTCGCCGCGCATCGCACCAAGTGACGGCGGCGCGCGCGAACGCGACGCGGCACGCAGACGATGACGGCACGCGGCGGCGGCCGCTGGACGAACCGCGGCCGCGTCGATCGAGAGGAAACGCGATGAACGGAGCAAGGCGATGCGGGCGCTCGTAACGGGCGGCAGCGGCGCACTCGGGCAGGCGATCTGCACGGCGCTCGCGCAAGCCGGCCACGAAGTGTGGGTGCACGCGAACCGGAATCTCGCGCAGGCGGAGGCGGTCGCGCAGCAGATCGTCGCGGCCGGCGGCACCGCGCATGCGCTTGCATTCGACGTGACCGACGCCGATGCGACGCTCGCCGCGCTCGCGCCGTTCTTCGACGACGCACCGGTGCAGATCCTCGTCAACAACGCGGGCATTCACGACGACGCACCAATGGCCGGCATGTCGCGCCGGCAGTGGCACAGCGTGATCGACGTGACGCTCAACGGTTTTTTCAACGTGACGCAGCCGTTGCTGCTGCCGATGATCCGCACGCGGCGCGGCCGGATCGTCAACATCGCGTCGGTCGCCGGCGTGACCGGCAACCGCGGGCAGGTCAACTACGCGGCCGCGAAGGCGGGGCTGATCGGCGCGACGAAGTCGCTGTCGCTGGAGCTCGCGTCGCGCGGCATCACGGTGAATGCGGTCGCGCCCGGCATCATCGAATCGCCGATGGCCGACCCTGCGTTTCCCGCCGAACGGATCAAGCAGCTCGTGCCGGCGCAACGCGCGGGCCGGCCCGACGAAGTCGCGGCGATGGTCGCGTATCTGGTATCCGATGCGGCTGCTTATGTGACGGGACAGGTGCTGTCCGTCAACGGCGGGCTTGCATGACGACGCGCGCGGTGTCGGCTTGACGTGAAGCAACGGCGCGCAACGTGGCGCGTGGCCACGATGCCGGGAGCCCGCATCGCATAGTGAGGAAATCGAAGTGTCAGTGCATCCAGTCGACGCCGAACGGCGAGCGTGTTCCCTGTCGTCCGCCACGACCGCGGTCGCGCGTGAACACATGACGGGCGGAGCCGCCGTATCGGGCGCGGGCATTTCGCCCGCAGCAAACGGCGGCAACCGTGCGCTGCGACTCGTCCGGATCGATCATGCGCGGCTGGCTGCGCTGCTGCACGATGCGCGGCAGCGCGGCGACGCATTCGACCGCGTGTTTCCCGGCGCGCTGGGTGCGGTCTGCATCGGCGCGGCCGGAGTGCCGACCGATGCGATGGCCCGCATGCTCGCCGCCGCCGCGCCCGACCTGCCGCTCGCACCGGTGCAGATGGCGCTGCTCGACGCCGGCGGCCACGCACGCGCCGGCGCGGTCTGCGAAATCTGGCAGTGCGACGCGCCGGACCTGCGCAGCGAGCGACGCGGCGCGCTGCAGTATCGCTTCAGCGAAACGGCGGGGCTCGTATTTGGCAGCATCGTCGTGCAGGAAGAGCAGGAAGCGGCCGATGCCGATCGCGACGGCGGCACACCGCTCGAGCGCGCGACACACGATGCATACCGCGCGCTGTTCGACGCGCTCGATGCACTCGGCATCGCGCATCCGCTGCGAATCTGGAATACCGTGCCCGCGATCAACGCGCTGCAGTTCGGGATCGAGCGCTATCGTCAGTTCAATATCGGCAGGCAGCGCGCGTTCGACGCGTGCCGTCGCGCGCTGACGGGCAGCGTGCCGGCGGCCTGCGCGCTCGGCTCGGTCGTGCCCGTCGCGGGCGACACGCCGCCGGCCGCGCCGCTCGCGATCCATTTCATCGCGAGCCGCACGCCGGCCGATCCGGTCGAGAACCCGCGCCAGATCAGCGCGTATCACTATCCGGCGGAGTACGGCCCGCGTGCGCCGACGTTCGCGCGCGCGGCCGCGTGGCCCGGCGACGATGCCGCGCCGTTGCTGTTCGTGTCGGGCACCGCCAGCATCGTCGGGCATCGCACCGTGCATCGCGGCGACGTCGTCGCGCAAACGCGCGAGACCATCGCGAACCTGGCCGCCGTGCTCGAGCAGGCGGCGCGGCAAGGGCACGGCCCGTTCGCGCTCGCCGACCTGAACTACCGCGTCTACGTGCGCGACGCCGGCGATGCCGCGGCGCTCGCCGCGATCGATCGCGCGCTGCGCGCTGCGGCGGGCCCCGGCGTGCGGCCGTTGTTCGTCCACGCGGACGTGTGCCGCGACGATCTGCTGGTCGAGATCGAAGCGAGCGCCGGCCATCCGCTGGAGCACCTGTCGTGAAGCGCGCCGCCCTGTCACTGCGCGAACGCGGCGTCGACGAAGCCTGTCGACAGTCGCCTGCAGGTCATAAACTTTTGTCAGGATCCCCGTCTTCGCAATCGGCCGTTCCCATGTCCAAGCTGCACGCCTCGTCCACCCATCTCGTACTGATTCCGAGCTACAACCCGGGCGTCAAGGTCGACACGACCGTGCGCAACGCCCGCGCGCAGTGGAACCCGGTGTGGGTCGTCGTCGACGGCAGCACCGACGGCAGCGCCGAGCGGCTGCAGGCGATGGCCGAGCGCGACCCCGGGCTGCGCGTGATCGTGCTGCCGGAGAACCGCGGCAAGGGCGCCGCGGTGCTGGCCGGGCTCGACGCGGCGGCCGCAAGCGGCTTCACGCACGTGCTGACGATGGACTCCGACGGCCAGCATCCGGCCGACCTGATTCCCGAATTCATGGCCGCGTCGCAGGCGGCGCCGGACGCGATGGTGCTGGGCCTGCCGAAGTTCGACGCGAGCGCGCCGCAGTTGCGCGTGCAGGGCCGGCGGCTGTCGAACGGATGGGCCGACCTGGAGACGCTGTGGGCCGGGATCGGCGATTCGCTGTACGGCTTTCGCGTGTATCCCGTCGCGCCGCTCGCCGCGATCATGCATCGCCAGCCGTGGATGCGCGGCTTCGACTTCGATCCGGAAGCGGCCGTGCGGCTGTGCTGGGCCGGGGTGCGGCCGATCCGCATCGAAGCGCCGGTGCGCTACTTCGGCGCGCACGAGGGCGGCGTGTCGCATTTCCACTATGGCCGCGACAACGTGCTGCTCGCATGGATGCACCTGCGGCTCTTCGCCGGTTTCGTGGTGCGGCTGCCGATGCTGGTCGCGCGGCGGCTCACGCGCCGGTCGCGTTCGACGTTCAGCCGGTCATCCGGTCGCGGCGATTGATGAGCTGATTGCCGTCAATTCGCTGAGCAATCGCGTCGTTAGTTTCGAATCGCTGCGCAATCAAGTTGTCATTTGATGTAAACGTCTGGTAATTTTCTGCCGGATTATGCAAAATCGCCGCTCCTAAATACAACTACCGAGGGATCCGGGATGCATATCAAGAAAGCGGCGGCAGCGTGTGGCATGGCGTTCCTGTTGAGCGCATGCGGCGGCGTGCAGAATCTCGACGCGAACAGCCTGACGTCGGCGGGGACCAGCCTGTTCAAGGCGGCGACGCTGTCGGACAGCGACATCGCGGCGCTGTCGAACGACTCGTGCAAGGCGAGCGACGCCGAATCGAAGATCGCCGCGCCGAATAGCGCGTACTCGAAGCGCCTGACGAAGGTGATGAAGGGCTTCGGCGACATGACGCTGAACGGCCAGAAGATCAACTACAAGGTCTACGTGACCAAGGACGTCAACGCGTGGGCGATGGGCAACGGCTGCGTGCGCGTATACAGCGGCCTGATGGACATGATGAACGACGACGAACTGCGCGGCGTGATCGGTCATGAAATGGGCCACGTCGCGCTGGGTCACTCGAAGAAGGCGATGCAGACCGCCTACGCGGTCAGCGCGGCGCGCACCGCGGCCGGCGCGGCATCGCCGGGCGTCGCGGCCCTGACGAGCTCGCAGCTCGGCGACATCACCGAGAAGTTCATCAACGCGCAGTTCTCGCAGACGCAGGAAAGCGCGGCCGACGACTACTCGTTCGACCTGATGAAGCAGAAGAACATGAATCAGAAGGGCCTCGTCACCGCGTTCCAGAAACTCGCGCAGCTCGATGGCGGCAAGAGCTCGATGATGAGCTCGCACCCGTCGTCGGCGAGCCGTGCCCAGCACATCCAGGATCGCATCGCGAAGGGCAGCTGATCGCCGTCTGGTGCGCCGGCCGCGTCCGGCGCCCGGGATGAACGAAACCCCACGCTCTTGCGGGCGTGGGGTTTTTGTTTTTCGGCGAACCGGAAAGCGGCCGCGCCGCTTGCTTACGGCACCATCCCCGGCAGCACGTAGGCCTGCACGAGCGTGATCAGGCCGACGATCACCGCGAACAGCAGGCTGTGGCGCACCGTGAAGCGGAACAGCTCCGATTCCTTGCCGACGAGGCCGGTCGCCGCGCATGCGACCGCGATCGACTGCGGCGAGATCATCTTCGCGGTCACGCCGCCCGTGGTGTTCGCGGCGACGGCGAGCGTCTCGGGCACGCCGAGCTGGTGCGCGGTCGCTTGCTGCAGCGAGCAGAACAGCGCGTTCGACGACGTATCCGAGCCGGTCAGGAATACGCCGAGCCAGCCGAGGAACGGCGAGAAGAACGGGAACGCGGCGCCGGTCGCGGCGAGCATCAGCGCAAGCGTCGACGACATCCCCGAGTAGTTCGCGACGAACGCAAACGCGAGCACGAGGCCGATCGACAGGATCGGGCGCGTGAGTTCCTTCAGCGTCTCGCCGAACGTGACGAGCCCGTCGCGCGGCTTCATCCGCAACAGCGCCATCGAGATCAGCGCGGTCACGAGGATCGCGCTGCCCACCGCCGACACGAGATCGATCTTCAGCACGGCGTCGAGCACCTTCGGCGTCGCGGCGATCGGCGCGGTCTTCACGACGAGCTGGTCGAGCCCGGCCACATGGAATTTCAGGACGGTCGACGCGAGCGCGCCGTGCGCGGCGAACAGCGCCTTGAACGGCGCGATGCTCCACACGGTGACGACGGCCGTCAGGATCAGGAACGGCGACCACGCGCGTACGGTCTGCGCGAGCGTATACGGCGACGCTTGGCGGCTCGCACCCGAGCTGTTGCCGCCCGCGCCGAAACCTGCGAGCGCCGCGCCGCCGCCGGACGCGACGAGGCCGCCGGCCGTCTGCTTCGCGCTGCTCGGCTGCCAGACCTTCAGGAACGCGGCAAGCGACACGAGGCTGACGAGCGACGACGTGATGTCCGGCAGCTCGGGGCCGATATGGTTCGACGTGAAGTACTGCGTGATCGCGAAGCTGCCGCCGGCGACGAGCGCGGCCGGCCAGGTTTGCCGCACGCCGCGCAGCCCGTCCATCATGAACACGAGCCAGAACGGCACCGCGAGCGACAGCAGCGGCAACTGGCGGCCGGCCATCGCGCCGATGTGGAACGCGTCGATGCCGGTCACCTGTCCGGCGACGATGATCGGAATGCCCATCGCGCCGAATGCAACCGGCGCGGTGTTTGCAATCAGACACAGTCCGGCCGCGTGCAGCGGCTTGAAGCCGAGGCCGACGAGCAGTGCGGCCGTGATCGCGACGGGCGCGCCGAAGCCGGCCGCGCCTTCGAGGAACGCGCCGAACGAAAAGCCGATCAGCAGCATCTGCAGCCGCTGGTCGTCGGTGATCGACAGCACCGACGCACGGATGATGTCGAACTGCCCCGTCTTCACGACGATCTTGTACAGGAACACGGCCGCGACGATGATCCACGCGATCGGCCACAGGCCGTACGCGAAGCCGAAGCCGGCCGCCGCGAGCGCCTGCGGCACGGGCATGCCGTAAGCGAGGATCGCGACGCCGAGCGCCAGCAGCAGCGTGATCGCGGCGGCGACGTGCCCCTTCATCCGCAGTGCGGCGAGCGCGACGAAAAAGAAGATGATCGGGATCGCGGCGACGAGCGCCGACAGCCCGAGGCTGCCGAGCGGGGTGTAGATCTGATGCCAAACCTGCATGGGTGTCTCCTCCATGGATTGCTATCGGTACGGGTTTGAAAGCGAGGGGGTCTATTCGGGCTGGCCGCGTGCGCGCAGCAGGTCGGACAGGCTGCGCGGCGCCGGCTCGAGCGGCGTGCGGTGCTGCGTCCAGCCCATTTGCCTGGCCGGCGTCAGCGCGCGCAGCCGCGTCGCGGTCCAGCGGAATGCGCGATACGCACGCGGATGCGCGAATGCGCCGGACCAGAAGCGCCACACGAGGTCTTCCGCGCGGTTGTAGTTCGCGCCCTGGCCGCGCAGCGGATGCGCGACGGGTTCGTCGGGCTTGCGGTTCGCCTCGGTGCGCAGCCGCACGAGCAGCTGCGGGATCGGAATCCGGACCGGGCACACCTCGCCGCACGCGCCGCACAGCGTCGACGCGGTCGGCAGGTCGGCCGTCGCGTCGAGGCCGAGCAGGTGCGGCGAGATGATCTTGCCGATCGGACCCGGGTAGGTCGTCCCGTATGCGTGGCCGCCGATGCGCGTATAGACGGGGCAGTGATTCATGCACGCGCCGCAGCGGATGCATTGCAGCGTCGCGCGCAGCTGTTCGTCGGCGTAGGCCTGCGTGCGGCCGTTGTCGAGCAGCACGAGATGCAGCTCGCGCGGGCCGTCGCGTTCGCCGTCGCGGCGCGGGCCCGAGATCAGGTTGAAGTAGGTCGTGATCGCCTGGCCGGTGGCCGAGCGCGTCAGGAGACTCGACAGCGGCACGATGTGCTCGAGTTTCTCGACGACCTTCTCGATGCCCATGATCGCGACGTGCGTGTCGGGCACGGTGGTCGACAGCCGGCCGTTGCCCTCGTTCTCGACGAGCCACAGCGTGCCCGTGTCGGCCGCCGCGAAGTTCACGCCGGACAGGCCGATGTCGGCTTCCGCGAATGCGCGGCGCAGCGCGCGCCGGCCGGTCTGGATCAGCTCGTCGACGTCCTCCGTGTAGCGCGTGCCGGGGATGTGCTCCTCGAACAGCTCGGCGATGTCGCCGCGCGTCTTGTGGATAGCTGGCATCACGATGTGCGACGGCTTCTCGCCCGCGAGCTGCACGATGAACTCGCCCATGTCGGACTCGATGCAGTCGACGCCGTGATCCGCGAGGTAATGGTTCAGCTCGATTTCCTCGCTTGCCATCGACTTGCCCTTGATCACGCGGCGCGCCTTCTTCGCCTGCGCAATGCCGAGCACGATCGCGTTCGCGTCGGCGGCCGTCTCGGCCCAGTGCACGTGCACGCCGGCCGCCGTGAGCTTCGCCTCCAGCCGCTCGAGCAGCGCGGGCAGTTGCGCGAGCGCGTGCTGCCGCACGGCTTCGCCGAGATCGCGCAGCTGCTGCAGCTCGGTGTCGTCGGGGAACTGGGTCGCGCGCTTGCCCTGCAGGAAGTCCATCGCGCCGCGAAAGCTCCGGCGCAGCGCGGGATCGTCGAGCGCGGCGCGCGCGCGGGCCTTGAAGTCGCCGGGGGCGACGAATTGCAGCGGTTGGTCGCTCATCGCGGCAGGTCCTGGCGGGCGGTTGCGGTCGGCTCGGTGACGATCACGACCCAGAGGTTGCGCGGCCCGTGTGCGCCATACGCGAGGGTCTGCTGGATGTCGGAGGTCTTCGACGGGCCCGACACCAGCACGACGTTGGTCGGCATGCCGGCGTGCCAGCGCTCGGCGTGCACGGCCGCGTGGAGGTCCGCGTGCAGCGTGTTCGCATGGACGAGCGCGACGTGCAGCGGCGGCACCAGCGACACCGTGCGCGGCGTGCCGGCATCGGGCGCGAGCACGACGGTGCCGGTCGCCGCGATGCCCGAGCGCGCGACGGTGAAGCCTGCGTCGATCGTGTCGAACAGCTCGGCTTTCCACGCGTCGATCGGCCGGTCGAACGGCACCGGCGTGACCGCGTCGGGCAGCGCACGCGCGAGGGCCGCGGATTCGGCGCGGGCCGGGTCGAGCAGCAGGCGGCGCACGCCGGCGTCGGCGAGCCGTGCGGCAAGCTGCGCGGGCCACGCATCGGCGGTGGCGCACCAGACGTCGGCGTGCGATGCGGCGAGCGCGGCCTGCATCGTCTGCGCGAGCGTATGGGAATCGAGGGTGATCGGTGCGCGGCGCGCCGCGTAATGCGTGTCGATGCGCGCATCAAGGGCGGGCGCGGCGTTCGCGGCGGGGCCGGGAGCGGCGGCGCGCAGGCGCGCGAGGATGGCGTCGCGCGCGCTCATTTCGCGTCTCCGCGCAGCGAGCCGGCGCCTGCCGTGCGGCGCCACAGGAAGCTTGCGAGATGCTCGACGGGCAGCGTCGCGCCGGCCTTGGTCGCGGCGTGGCCGATGTTCAGCAGGCAGCCGCAGTCCGCCGACACGAGCCGGTCGCAGCCCGTCGCGCAGGCCGATGCGACCTTGTCGTGCACCATCGCGCCGGAGATGTCGGGGTGTTTCAGCGAGAACGTGCCGCCAAAGCCGCAGCATTCCGATTCGCGTTCGTGTTCGATGCGCGTGACGCCCGGCAGCGCGTCGACGAGCGCGACGCCGTGCACGCGCGTGCCCATCTCGCGGCGGGCCGCGCACGACGTGTGCAGCACCACGCGCTCGTTCGGGCCGGCGTTCGTGTCGATGTGGTCGAGCCGCACGTCGAGCACATGGACGAGGAATTCGGCGAGTTCGTAGGTGCGATCCGCGATCGCGCGCGCCTTCGGGCCGTGCACGGGGTCGTCGGCGAACAGGGCCGGCCAATGGTGCCGGATCATGCCCGCGCACGAGCCGGACGGCACGATCACGGGCCACGGCTCGGCGAACAGATCGAGCTGCGCGGCCGCGACGCGGCGAGCCTCGTCGGGATTGCCGCTGCTGTAGGCCGGCTGCCCGCAGCAGCTCTGGCCGCGCGGATAGTGGACGGTCAGGCCTTCGCGTTCCAGCAGGCGAACCGCGTCGAGCCCGGCTTCGGGGACGAACAGGTCGACCAGGCAGGTCGCGAACAGATAGACGTGCGCGGGGGCGGCGGCGGGGTAGTGCCTTTCGTTCATGTCTCGCTCCAAGGTGCCGGCCCGGCAAGCGAATGCGGGACGACGATTTCGCTGCATAATTCCCGCGACGGCGCCGCAGTTCAAATTGGTTGGGCCAATCGGCGCGGCGGGTATTCGATGGGGAGACGGCAATGGCGGCGATGACGGCACGGGGCCGGACCGAAGTGGTGATGCGCAAGATCGAGACGGCGCTGCTCGACGGAACCTGGCCGGCCGGGGCGCGGCTGCCGGCCGAGCGCTTGCTCGCGCAACAGTACGGCGTGGCGCGCAATACGGTGCGCGAGGCGACGCAGCGGCTCGTCGCGCGCGGGCTGCTGCAGAGCCGGCGCGGCGCGGGCGTGTACGTGACGGACCAGTTGCGCGCGGGCATCGCGTCGCCGTGGGGCCAACTGGTCGCCGACCACCCGGCGCTGCGCGACGACATACTCGAATTCCGTCGCGTGCTCGAAGGCGCGACCGCGTATTTCGCCGCGCTGCGCGCGGATGCGAACGACCGGCGCCGGATCCGGACGCTGCTGCGCGAGCTCGAGACCGCGTACGCGAACGACGACGCGGCCGTCGAGGCATCGACCGACGCGAAGTTGCACGAGGCGATCGCGCAGGCGTCGCACAACACGATGTTCCTGCACCTGCACACGAGCGTGATCGGGATGCTGCGCGAGCACATCTCGATCAACGTCGCGGGGATGACGACGCACGACGAGCAGGCGTCAGAACTGCTGTTGCAGCAGCACCGGGTAGTTTGCGAGGCGATCTGCGCACACCGGCCCGAGGAGGCGCGCACCGCGATGCAGACCCATATCGACTATGTGCGCAGCCACTTCGAGCGAAGCGGCGATACGCTGTGAGATTGGTTGGACCATGGGTGCCGCGTGCCCGTCTGGCGGCCCAGCCGCGGGCTGCCGTTCCCGGATGCCCGCGCCGGCGGCGCGCGAGCGGTTCACGGCGCCGCATGCGCGAGCCGCGCGATTGACCGGTTCGTCGGGCGCCCACTAGAATCGATTGGAACCACCCGTCAGCCGCACGCCGCGGCGATTGCGGACCTGTTGATCCGCCTGTCGAGGAAGTTTCCGTGCTCATGTCTTTGATCCGGCGCGCGCCGGCCGCGCTCTCATGGCGCGCCGCCTGCCGCCCGGCCCGCGCGCTCGCCGTCTGCGCGCTGCTGTCGCTGGTCGCCGCCTGCGCGACGCATCCGCCCGCCACCACGCTCGATCGCCCCGTCTCGCACGCATTGCCGACCGATACCGCGACGCCGCTGCGCAATGCGCTGGCCGCGCCGGAAGCCGCGCATCCGGGGCAATCGGGCTTCCGGCTGCTGCCCGACGGCGCGACCGCGCTGCAGATGCGCATCGCGCTCGCGCGCGCGGCGACGAAGACGCTCGACATGCAGTACTACATCGCGACCGAGGACACGACCGGCAAGCTGCTGCTCGGCGCGGCGCTGTATGCGGCCGATCGCGGCGTGCGTGTGCGGATGCTGGTCGACGACCTGAATTTCCGCGACATCGACCGCGTCATGGCCGCGCTGAATACGCATCCGAAGGTCGAGATTCGCGTGTTCAACCCGTTCGGTGCGTCGCGGTACGGGATGGTCGAGCGCACGGCCAATTCGCTGACGCGGCTCGACAGCTTTACGCGGCGGATGCACAACAAGGCGATGATCGCGGACAACCAGATCGCGATCGTCGGCGGCCGCAACCTCGGCGACGAGTACTTCAGCGCGAGCCCGACGCTGCAGTTCCGCGACCTCGACGTGCTCGCGGCCGGCCCCGTGACGAACGACATCTCGACGAGCTTCGACGACTACTGGGCAAGCGCGAGCAGCTATCCGCTGCGGGTGCTGAATCATCAGAAGTTTGATCCGAAGGATCTCGACGCGATGCGCGACGAGTTGCGCGACCACTGGCGCAAGAACGCCGACCCGTACAACGCGAAGCCGCTGAACGCGACGCCGCTCGCGCAGCAGATCGCGCGCGACGAGCTCGAGCTGGTGTGGGCGCCGGCCGAGTTCAAGGTCGACGCACCGGACAAGGTCATGCGGCCGACCGGCGCGTACGTGAGCCCGCCGATGCAGCGCCTCGTCGAACTGACGCGCGACGCGCAGCAGGAATTCCTCGCGTTTTCGCCGTACTTCGTGCCGCACGACGCGGGCGTGAAGATCCTCGGCGACACGGCCGCGCGCGGCGTGCGCGTCGCGATCCTGACCAATTCGCTCGCCGCGACCGACGCAGTCGCCGTGCAGGCCGGCTACGCGCCGTACCGCGTGCCGTTGCTGCAGCACGGCGTCGAACTGTACGAATTCAAGGCGCGGCCGAACCCGCCGCGCGCGGGCCTGTTCGGCTCACGCTCGCGTGCGAGCCTGCATGCGAAGGCGTACGTGATCGACCGCAAGGTCCTCGTGATCGGGTCGCTGAACCTCGATCCGCGTTCGGCGTACCTGAATACGGAACTCGCGCTCGTGATCCACAGCCCGACGATCGCGCAGCAGGCCGCGGCGATCTTCGCGCGCGTGACGCAGCCCGACGAAAGCTACCGCGTGCGCCTCGCGACGCCGGCGGGCGGCGGCACGCCCGAACTCGAGTGGACCGGCACCGACAACGGCGAGCCGGCCACCTATCACGTCGATCCGCATGCGGGGCTGATGCGCAACCTGATGACCGGCCTCTTCATGCTGCTGCCGGTCGAAGACCAGTTGTAAGGGCCGGAACGGCTCGGGCCAAACCCGCGATACCGGTGCGCGGGGAAAGGTGATATGGTTGTGTGCGCAACGATATGCGTATCGTGACGGGTGCCGCCGGACGACTCGCGCAACGCGGGCCGCAGCGATGCCGAACGACGCGCTGCACGCGCCTGCGCACCGCGCGCGCCGCCAGGAGACGAGGGACGATGCGCGAGCCGCCCGCACGGCCGCCCCGCCCGCAACCGGAGTGCCTCATGCAACGTGTACCGAACCAGCCGTTCACGCGTCCCGCCCGCTTCTCCGAAGCCGAATGGCAGGCGCGCGTGCAGCTCGCGGCTGCCTACCGGATCTTCGACCATCTCGGCTGGACCGAGCTGATCTACAACCATATCTCGCTGCGCGTGCCGGGCGAGGACGGCCATTTCCTGATCAATCCGTTCGGGCTCCATTACCGCGAGGTATGCGCGTCGAACCTCGTGAAGATCGACATCGACGGCAATGTGATCGGCCATTCCGACTGGCCGATCAATCCGGCCGGCTTCACGTTCCACAGCGCGATCCATGCGGCGCTGCCCGACGCGCACTGCGTGATGCACGTGCACACGACGCCGACGATGGCCGTGTGCTGCTCGCGCGACGGGCTGTCGTTCTCGAACTTCTATTCGGCGCAGTTGTACGGGAAGATCGCGTATCACGATTTCGAGGGAATCACGGTGCACCTCGACGAAGGGCGGCGCATCGTCGAGAGCGCCGGCGGGCGGCCGGTGCTGCTGCTGCGCAACCACGGGCCCGTGACGATCGGCGCGACGCTCGCGCAGACCTTCTCGTTGATGTGGCTGCTCAATCGCGCGTGCGAGGTGCAGGTCGCGACCCATGCGATCGGCGACGCGCTGCCGATTGCGCCGCCGGTGCTCGAGGGCTGCGTGCGCGACTCGCTGAACTTCGATCCGAAGCACGGCGCGGGGCAGGACGCATTCGACGCGTTGCAGCGCATCGTCGATCGGATCGATCCGGGCTATCGCGCGTGAGGGCGCGGGGTCGGCGCGACGTCGGACCCGATCGCCGCGGCGA
The DNA here is from genome assembly GCF_902833125.1 of Burkholderia sp. BCC1640. Classification (NCBI taxonomy): domain Bacteria; kingdom Pseudomonadati; phylum Pseudomonadota; class Betaproteobacteria; order Burkholderiales; family Burkholderiaceae; genus Burkholderia; species Burkholderia sp. BCC1640. The sequence goes on from NZ_CADFEF010000022.1 coordinate 25,685, forward strand.
CAATCGATTCGTGATGCTTGACGGCCCGCGAAGCGGAATTTGCTCGACGCAGGCGTGCATGCCGCCCGGGCACGGGCAAAAAAAACGCGGCCGGATGGCCGCGTGAATACTCGCAGACTCCTTCGGACGAAGGAAACAAGCAACTGTGAGACGAAGTGTAGCGAAAGGCCGCGCGCGGATTCAGGGCTCCCGCTGCAAAGGTCTCTTCCAGGTTCCGTCAGGCTGGCGAGCGACGCAGCGGTGCCGGATCGGCGACGATCGACTACCATCATGGAACGTCCCCCGTCCGGGTGGCGTACCCCGTCGTACAAGGAGGATTCATGCCGAAGCTGCGTTTGCTCCAGGTGGCGTTGCTCGCGGGCGTCCTGGCCGCCGGCAGCGCCGCCGCCGAAACGGTGCGCCTGTCCGCCAATCTGCAGCCGTCGAGCGAAGTGCCGCCCACCGCGACCAAGGGCGCCGGCGCCGTCGCTGCGACCTACGATACGGCCACCCACATGCTGCAGTGGACGGTGACGTACGAACATCTCACGGGGCCGGCCACCGCCGCGCATTTCCACGGGCCCGCGCCGGTCGGCCAGAACGCCGGCGTGCAGGTGCCGATCCCGAAGGACGCGCTCGCGAGCCCGATCAAGGGTTCGAAGGAGCTGACCGACTCGCAGGTGACCGACCTGATGGCCGGCAAGTGGTACTTCAACGTGCACACGAAGGAGCATCCGTCCGGCGAGATCCGCGGCCAGATGATGCCGGCGAGCTGAGGCCGGCGAGCCGCGCGCCGGCGTTTGATATAGAGGCTCCCGTCGAGCGGCGCGGTGACGATCGCACGTACCATCGTCACACTGCGACGATGGAGTGTATTGGATGAGTTGGCAAAGCAAGTTCGCGTGCTGGCTGCTGCGCTGGCAGTTTCGTCCCGAGACCACGCGCCCGGTGCTCGACCCTGCCCGCGCGCGGCGCTTTACCGATCTGAGGATGATCGTGCCGCGTCGCGCACCGTCGGGCTACCGGCTGCGCGAATGCTACGGCCCCGGCGACGCGCCGCTGCGCGGCGAATGGCTCGAACGCACCGATGCGGCCGCCGCTCGCGGGCCCGGCCGCACGCTGCTGTATTTCCACGGCGGCGGCTACTACTTCTGTTCGACGAAAACCCATCGGCCGCTCGTGTTCGGCCTCACGAAGCGCGCGGGCGTGCGGTCGTTCTCGCTCGACTACCGGCTCGCGCCCGAGAACCGCTTCCCGGCCGCGCTCGACGACGCGCTGGCCGCGTACCGGCAATTGCTCGCGCTCGGCACGCCGCCCGAGTCGATCGTGTTCGGCGGCGATTCGGCGGGCGGCGGCCTCGCGCTCGCGACGCTCGTCGCGCTGCGCGATCGCGGCGAGCCGTTGCCGGCCGGCGCGATCCTGTTCTCGCCGTGGACCGACCTGGCCGGCACCGGCGACACGATGCGCAGCAACGACGGCCTCGACCCGATGTTCGCGGCCGCGGCGCTGCCGAAGGCGGCGAAGCTGTATCTGGGAGACGAATCGGCGACGCATCCGTACGCGTCGCCGCTCTATGCGGACTTCACCGGGCTGCCGCCGCTCTTCATCCAGGCCGGCAGCACCGAGGTGCTCCTCGACGATTCGCGCCGCGTTGCCGACAACGCGAAGGCGGCCGGCGTGCCGGTGGAGATCGAGGTGTGGCCCGACATGCCGCACGTGTGGCAGCTCTACACGCCGATGGTGCCGGAGTCGCGCGACGCGCTCGACCGTGCGGCCGCATTCCTGCGCCGCGTCGCAGTCGAGCGGGCGGTTCAGCGCGTGGGCGAGCCGTCGATCGCCTGATACGCGGCCTTGACGGCGACCGGGCCGTACTTGCGCTCGAGCCGGCGCACGGTGAAGTGGCCGTGCGCCATCTGCTGGAAGTGGTCGATGAACAGCGTGTTGACGGTCGCCCCGAGCACCGCCCCGATCGCCGGGATCGACTTCGCGGCCATCTGCTCGGTGACCTGCACCGAGAAACGTGATGCCACCGTCTGCACGAGCTTGAACACTGCCGCCGAGCTGTGCGCGGTGATCCCTTTCGTCGTGATGTCCGACGACGCCTTCGAAATCGCCTGCGCGAGCGCGCCACGCAGCACGAAATAGCCGAGATCGGCGTCCTCTTCCCGCTTGTCCGCGTTGCCGCCCATGCCGAGCACGGCCAGGCACTGCAACTGCGTATCCACCGAGCCCAGGTCCTCACCCTCGCTGCGCGCGATGTCGCACACCGAGCGGAAGATCAGCGTAGTCGTCACCGGCAGCTCGACCGGCAGCGCGAGAAAGCCGAACGCGCCGCCCGCCGCGCCGGTCGTCGCGACCGCGAGCTTGTGCAGCAGGTTGCTCGGCTTGTCCGGCTCGGCATCGGGCGTCTGCGGCTTGCCGAGCGTGCGCAGCGCGATGTTCAGGCACTTGCGCAGCGCCAGCTGCGTCGCATCGTTGATCTTGCCGGTCGCGAAGTCGGGCAACCGCGCGATCATCTTCTCGACCGGCGCGCCCAGCACGCCCGTCAGCTTCATCGTCAGCGACGGGCTTTCCAGCACCTGCTTCGCGCGCCGCAATGCGTCCTGGTCTTCCGGCGACAGCGTCGCGGCAGGCGTGATTGAAATCGGTTCCATCTTTCTCCCTGGCGGCCATCGGCCCCAAATCCGTCGCCAGCCTAGATTACTCCGGCGTGCTAGAATTTTGAGATTGTTTGACTCGTCAAAAGTTGCATCAACAAAAAATGGCCGTCCATACTGCCGCCCACCATTCGAGCGGGCAAGTCCTGCCGTTCCGCGAATCGCTGCTGGCGATGATCGGGATCTCGTTCGTCACCATGCTCGTCGCGCTCGACCAGACGGTCGTCGGCACCGCGTTGCCGACCATCGTCGCCGAGCTCAAGGGGTTCGACCTGTATGCGTGGGTCGCGACCTCGTACCTGCTCAGTTCCGTGATCACCGTGCCGATCTTCGGCCGCCTCGGCGACTATTACGGGCGCAAGCCGTTCGTGATCGTGTCGATCGTCGTGTTCACCGGCGCGTCGGTGCTGTGCGGGATGGCCAACGACATGCTGTTCCTGGTGCTCGCGCGCGGCCTGCAGGGGATCGGCGGCGGGATGCTGGTCGGCACCGCGTTCGCGTGCATTCCCGACCTGTTCCCCGATTCCGTCGTGCGGCTGCGCTGGCAGGTATTGATGAGCTCCGCGTTCGGCATCGCGAACGCGGTCGGGCCGTCGCTCGGCGGGATCCTGACCCAGTCGTTCGGCTGGCGCTCGGTGTTCTACGTGAACCTGCCGGTCGGCCTGCTGTCGCTGTTCTTCGTGTGGCGCTACCTGCCGCATCTGCGCCATGTCGAGCACGACCGCAAGATGCGGCTCGACTGGCCCGGCGCGCTGCTGATCGCGCTGTCGCTCGGCGCGCTGCAGCTGTTCGTCGAATGGCTGCCGAAGTACGGCGTCATGAGCTGGGCGTCGCTGCTGCTGATCGTCGCGGTCGGCGCCGGCGTCGGCTTGTGGCATTGGGAAAAGCGCTGCGCGCAGCCGATTCTGCCGTTCGACATGTTCGGCAACCGCGCGCTGTCGGCGCTGTTCGTGCTCGCGATCCTCGCCGGCTTCTCGATGTTCTCGCTGCTGTTCTACGCGCCGCTGCTGTTCCAGGGCGGCTTCGGCATGTCGCCGAAGGAGGCGGGGCTCGTGATCACGCCGCTCGTCGTGTTCATCACGATCGGCAGCATCATGAACGGCCGCGTCGTCACGCGCATCCGCAATCCGAATACGATGCTGCACGTCGGTTTCGTGCTGTTCGCGATCGCATGCGCAGGCATCGTCGTGTCGACGCACACGACGCCGACCTGGGTGCTGATGGCGCTGATGGTCGCCGGCGGCATCGGCCTCGGCTTCGTGCTGCCGAACCTCACCGTGTTCGCGCAGCAGACGGCCGGCCGCGAGCACCTCGGCATCGCGACGGCGCTGCTGCAGTCGCTGCGGATGGTCGGCGGGATGATCGGTACCGCGCTGACGGGCACGCTGGTCAACCAGATGTATTCGAGCGGCGTGCGCGATGCGTTGTCGGGCGACCACGCGCTGCAGTGGCACGCGCAACTCGCCGATCCGCAGATCCTGATCGACCGCGCCGCGCAGGGCGGTCTCGTCGCGGAGCTGACCCGCGCCGGGCATAATGGCGCGCTGCTGCTGGAAGCGGCCCGCGAATCGCTGGTCGGCGCGATTCATCTGGGGGTCGCGATGGCGGCCCTCGTCGCCGTGGTGTCGGTGTGGCAGTGTCGCCGCGTGCCGCCGATCGCGCTGCGGCACAAGATCGAACCGCATGTCGCGGCCGATTGAACGATTCACCGATTGAACGAGTAGACATCAGCGCATGGAAGAACAGGACCGCGTCGCGATCTTGCAGCAATTCGGACGCACGTATCGCGCATTCTTGAGCGCGTTCGAAACGCACGTCGGGCAGCCGATGCCGCGCTGGCGCATCATGGTCGCGCTGCACACGATGGGCGGGCATTCGTCGCAGAAGAAGCTCGTCGAGGTGCTGCGCATCGATCCGGGCGCGCTCACGCGCCAGCTGAAATCGCTCGACGCGCTCGGCTGGATCGAGCGCGCGTCCGACGCCCGCGACAACCGCGTGACCAACGTCACGCTGACCGAAGACGGCCGCGCCGCGTTCGACGCGTGCCTGCCGCGCCGCAAGGCATTTCTCGACCAGACGATGGCGCAACTGCCGGACGACGTGCTGACCGCGCTGTCGGGTGCGCTGGCGATGCTGGAGTCGCGGATCGCGGAAGTCGGCTCGACGCCGGCGCAGCACTGAAGGGCAGGGCGCAAGCGGCACGACGGGGCGCGCCCCCGTCGACCGGTCCTGATCGGCGCGGCATGCGGGTCGCGCGAACCCGCCGCCGGCCGGCGTTTCACGTCATTTCATTCAGCTTCGTTCACAGCTCGATGCGCGTGCCCAGCAGCGCGAGGAACTGCGCGAGCCATGCCGGATGCGCGGGCCACGCGGGCGCGGTGACGAACGGCGCGTCGGTCACGGCCGCATCGACCGGGATGTCCGCGTATTCGCCGCCCGCGAGCTTCACTTCGGGCGCGCAGGCCGGGTAGGCCGAGATGCGCTTGCCGCGGATCACGTCGGCGGCCGCGAGCAGTTGCGCCGCATGGCAGATCGCGGCGATCGGCTTGCCGGCTTCGGCGAACGCGCGCACCAGCGCGATCACCTTCGCATCCAGACGCAGGTATTCGGGCGCGCGGCCGCCCGCGATCGCGAGCGCGTCGTAGGCCGACGCATCGACGTCGTCGAACGTCGCGTTCAGCGTGAAGTTGTGGCCGGGCTTTTCGGTGTAGGTCTGGTCACCCTCGAAATCGTGGATCGCGGTCTTGACCTTGTCGCCCGCGCGCTTGCCCGGGCAGACTGCATCGACGTGATGGCCGACGGCCTGCAGCGCCTGGAACGGCACCATCGTTTCGTAGTCTTCGGCGAAATCGCCGGTCAGGAACAGGATCTTCTTCGCGGCCATGGCTTTCTCCATTGAACAGCGTTGAGGGTCCGTTCGCGCCGCATGCGGCAGACGGCGCTGCGGCGGCGAAGCGGCCCCGAGGACGAAAGCGCAGTGTACTCCGGCCGCTTGAAGCGCGCGTGACGGCCGCCCCGCGCGGCGGCGGGGCGGGGCGCGCGGGGCGTCAGAAGAAGGTTTCGACGACTTCCGTCACGCGGAACTGCGGATCGAGGACGAGCAGCTGGCGCCACTTGTCGAACGTCAGGCACGGGTGCGAGATGTCGAATGCGACCATGTCGCCGACCTTCACGTCCGCGCCCGGCGGGATCTGCAGGTACGCGTGCTGGTCCATCATCCCGGTGACGGCCCAGCCTTCGCTCGCGGCGACATCGCGCGGCGCGCTGTCGCGGCCCGGGCGGAAGTGGCGCGCCGGCTCGGGCAGGCCCGCGTCGAACGCCGCGTCGCGCTTGCCGAGCGCGATGATCGCGCGATCCTGCTCCGGCACCGACTGCACGTATGCCCACAGCTGCAGCGCCGGCAGCAGCCCTTCGCCCATCCTGCGGGCGATCGGGTTGCGCGCGAACACGTCGGTCTGCGCCTTCTTGTAGATGCCGACGTCGTGCGTCAGGTAGCAGCCCGGACGCAGCACGACTTCCGCGAAACCGGCGTCGGACGCCTTCGCGAATTCCTCCGCGACCACGTCGTACCACGCCGAGCCGGCGCCCGACAGGATCGCCGGCGTGCGCGCGAAACGGCCGGCTTCGGCCAGCTCACGCGTGAGCGCGACCGCGTCCTGCAGGAACGTGCGGATCTCGCCTTCCTCCTTCAGCACGCCTTCGTAGAGTTCGATGCCGGCCAGCTTCAGCGTGTCCGGATAGCGCGCGATCGCGTCGAGCACGGCCTGGCGTTGCGCGGCGTCGCGCACACCCGCGCGGCCGCCCGGCACGCCGAGCTCGAGCAGGACGTTGAGCGTTTTCTTCGCGTCGCCGAAGAAGCGGCCGAGCTGGTCGACGCCGTCGGCGGAATCGACGAGGCAGAAGAATTCGAACTCGGGATCGGACAGCAGCTGCGCGATGATCGCCATGTTCTGGCGGCCGACCAGCTGGTTCGCGAGCAGCACGCGCCGCACGCCGCCGTGATACGCGGCCTGCGTCTGGTGCGCGGTCGCGAGCGTGATGCCCCATGCGCCGGCGTCGAGCTGGCGGCGGAACAGTTGCGGCGCCATCGTCGTCTTGCCGTGCGGCGCGAACTTCACGCCGTATTGCTGGACGAACGCCTGCATCCAGTTCAGATTGTGTTCGATGCGATCCGCGTACAGCACGGCGGCCGGCAGGCTGACGTCTTCCGCGAGCAGGTTCCACTCGAGGCGGCCCGCGTCGTCGAGCGGCACGCTCGCGCTCGGCAGGTTGCCGAGGCCCTTGCCCAACGGATTGATTGTCGGTTCCTGATAGTTTGTAACTTTCATGTCATCCCGCTCCATCATCACTATGCATTGCACTGAAGTTGACACGCAGATGGTACAGAAAGTAGCATCGGCGCGGTGATGTTATTTAGTAACATGAGACGCCAGATCCTTTTCAGCAGATGAATTCGTCCGCCACTCCGTCCGCTCCGTTCGCAGCCGAATCGGCTTCGGTCGCCCAGCCGGTCCTCGACATCGTCGCGCGGATCGCCGAATGCGCGCCCGAGTTGCGCGAGGCCGAACGCAAGGTTGCCGCATTCATCCTCGCCGATCTCGCGCGCGCCGCGCATGCGAGCATCGGTGCGCTCGCGCGCGACGCGGGGGTCAGCGTCGCGACGGTCACGCGTTTCGCGAAGGCCGTCGGCTGCCGCGACGTGCGCGAACTGAAGGTGCTCGTCGCGCAGGCGGCGGCCGTCGGCCAGCGCTTTTTCGTGCCGGCCGACGAGCATCCCGAAGAAGACGCGAGCCCCGCATCGGTCGTCTACGACGAAATCCGCGTGGCGCTCGCGCACAATCACCAGTTGCTGCGCAACACGTCGTTCGACGCGGCGGCTGACCTGCTCGCCGGCGCGAAGATGATCTACGTGTACGGGCAGGGCGGCGGCTCGACCGCGCTCGCCGACGAATTGCGCTTCCGGCTCGTGCGTTTCGGCCGGCCGGTCGCGAGCTACCAGGACAGCCTGCTGCAGCGGATGGTGGCGGCGACGCTGTCGCGCGACGCTGTGGTCGTCGCGCTGTCGGTGAGCGGGCGCGTGCCCGAGCTGCTCGAGAGCTGCCGTCTCGCGAAGCGCTACGGCGCGAAGCTGATCGCGATCACCGCGCCGGCTTCGCCGCTCGCGAAGCTTGCTGACCATCTGATCCCGGTCGTCGCGTTCGAAACCGATTTCATTTACAAGCCTTCGACGTCGCGCTACGCGATGATGATGGCGATCGACGTGCTCGTCACCGGAGTTGCACTGCGGCTCGGCGATGCGGGCCGAGAATCGCTGCGCCGCATCAAGCATGCGCTCGATGCGCACCGCGGCGGCGGAGACCGTCAACCGGTAGGAGACTGACCATGCATTCGCATCCCGAAGCCGCCGATACGCTGATCGTCGGCGCGCAGCTGTACGACGGCACCGGCGCGCCGCCCGTCACGCGCGACGTCGCGATCCGCAACGGCGTGATCGCGGCGATTGGCAATCTGTCGAACTGGCTCGCCGAGACCGTCGTCGATGCGAACGGCCGCGCGCTCGCGCCGGGCTTCGTCGACGTGCACACGCACGACGACACGCACGTGATCCGCGCGCCGGAGATGCTGCCGAAGATCTCGCAGGGCGTGACGACCGTGATCGTCGGCAATTGCGGGATCAGCGCGTCACCGGTGACGCTCGCGGGCGATCCGCCCGACCCGATGAACCTGCTCGGCGATCGCGACGCGTTTCGCTATCCGACCTTCGCCGCCTATGTCGCGGCCGTCAACGATGCGCGTCCGGCCGTCAACGTCGCGGCGCTCGTCGGGCACACCGCGCTGCGCAACAACCAGATGGACCGCCTCGACCGCGCGGCGACCGACGGCGAAATCGCCGGAATGCGCTCGCAGCTCGAGGAGGCGCTCGCGAACGGCGCGCTCGGGCTGTCGTCGGGCCTCGCATACGGCTCCGCGTTCGCGGCGCCGGCCGAGGAGGTGATGGCGCTCGCCGAACCGCTCGCGAATGCGGGCGCGCTGTACACGACGCACATGCGCACCGAGTTCGACGCGATCCTCGACGCGATGGACGAGGCTTATCGCGTCGGCCGTCACGCGCAGGTGCCGGTCGTGATCTCGCACCTGAAATGCGCGGGCCCGTCGAACTGGGGGCGCAGCACCGAGGTGCTCGCGTCGCTCGAAGGCGCGCGCCGCTACCAGCCGGTCGGCTGCGACTGCTATCCGTACAGCCGCAGCTCGTCGACGCTCGACCTGAAGCAGGTGACGGGCGACATCGACATCACGATCACGTGGTCGGAGCCGCATCCGGAAGTCGCGGGCAAGCTGCTGAGGGCGATCGCGGCCGACTGGGGCGTGACCGAGCAGGAGGCCGCGCAGCGGATCCGCCCGGCCGGCGCCGTGTACCACAACATGTCCGAGGACGACGTGCGGCGGATCCTGTCGCACCCGGCGACGATGGTCGGCTCGGACGGCCTGCCGAACGATCCGCTGCCGCACCCGCGGCTGTGGGGCGCATTCCCGCGCGTGCTCGGCCATTACGTGCGCGACACGAACCTGCTGCCGCTCGAGGAAGCGATCCGCAAGATGACGTCGCTGTCCGCGCGCCGGTACGGGATCGCGCGGCGCGGCGAAGTGCACGTCGGCTACCACGCGGATCTCGTGCTGTTCGATCCGGCGCGCGTGATCGATGCCGCGACGTTCGAGAAGCCGCAGCAGCCCGCGCACGGGATCGACGCGGTGTGGGTGAACGGCGTGCTGACCTACGAGAACGGCCAGCCGACCGGCGCGCGCGCCGGTGGTTTCGTCGCGCGCGGCGAGCGCGTGCCGGCAAGTGCCGACGCCGCGTTCTGAACGCGGTCCCGATCCGATTTGCCGCGTGCGCCATGTCGGCGCGCGCATCCGCAACCGTGCGTTGCATGGGACCGGCGCTGGCGCTTGCGCGCCGATGCCGGTCGACAATCAAGGAGTGAAACGATGAAGCGATATGGCGTGGGCGAAGCGAAGGGTACCGGCGGCCAGGTGATGCCGTTTGCACGCGCGGTCGAGGCCGACGGCTGGCTGTACGTGTCGGGCCAGACGCCAATGGTGAACGGCGAGGTCGTCGAAGGCGGGATCGTCACGCAGTCGAAGCAGACGATCGAGAACGTGATCGCGATCCTGAAGGAAGCCGGCTACGGCCTCGAACACGTCGTGCGCTGCGGCGTGTGGCTCGACGACGCACGCGATTTCGCGTCGTTCAACAAGGTGTTCGTGTCGTACTTCGGCGAGCATCCGCCGGCACGCGCGTGCGTGCAATCGAGCATGGTCATCGACTGCAAGGTCGAGGTCGATTGCATCGCTTATAAGGCGCCGGCGAAGTAACGCGTCCGCGCAATCCGCTGCGCACAGTGAAACAGCCCCGTCGGCGCGAGCCGGCGGGGCTGTTTCGTTTCGGGCGGGCCGGTGTTACTGCCGCGCGGTCCGCGCGTTGTCCGGCATCGGCTGGTTGTAGTTCGTGCGGAACGGATTGATGTCGAGCCCGCCGCGGCGCGTATAGCGCGCATATACCGCGAGCTTCACCGGTTTGCACGCATGCAGGATGTCGAGGAAGATCCGCTCGACGCATTGCTCGTGAAACCCCGTGTGGTTGCGGAACGAGATGATGTAGCGCAGCAGCCCCGCGTGATCGATCTGCGGCCCGACGTAGTGAATCTGCACGCTGCCCCAGTCGGGCTGGCCGGTGACCGGGCAGTTCGAGCGCAGCAGGTCGGACACGAGCGTTTCCTCGACCGGCGCTTCGTCCTCGGCCGCCGACAGCAGCGACGGATCGGGTTCGTACACGTCGGTGTCGAGGTCGAGCCGGTCGAGCGACAGCCCGTCGAGCTCCTCCATCTCGAGCTTGCCGAAATCGTGCGGCGACACGAGCTGCACCGACACGCTCGCGCCGCACGCGGCCGACACGTCGCGTTTCAGCACGTCGCGCACCGCGTCGACCGAGTCGAACTTCGATTGCGCGAACGAGCCGAGATACAGCTTGAACGACTTCGATTCGACGATGTTCGGCGATTCCGCCGGCACGAAGAACGTCGCGACCGCGAGCTGCGGCTTGCCGCGCGCGTTGAGCCACGACAGCTCGTACGCGTTCCAGATGTCGGTGCCGAAGAACGGCAGCGCCGACGTGATGCCGAGCTGCTCGCGCGCCCCGGCGCGCGGGATCGGGAACAGCAGCGACGCGTCGTACTGCGCTGCGTAGACGGTCGCCTTGCCGAGCGGGGAATGTTCGGGATTCATTGCACGAAGCCTTTACGACAGGAAGAGGCGGTAAGCCGGATTGGCGCTCTCTTCGACATACGGATAGCCGAGCGCCGCGAGGAAGCGTTCGAATTCGGCGCGATCGGCCTGCGGCACCTGCAGCCCGACGAGGATCGAGCTGTAGTCCGCGCCCTGGTTGCGGTAGTGGAACAGGCTGATGTTCCAGTCCGGCGCCATCGACGACAGGAACTTCATCAGCGCGCCCGGCCGCTCCGGGAATTCGAAGCGGAACAGGCGTTCGTCGAGCGCGAGCGGCGAGCGGCCGCCCACCATGTAGCGGATGTGTTCCTTCGACAACTCGTCGTGCGTCAGGTCGACGGTCTTGAAGCCGTGGGACTCGAAGTTCGCGGCGATTTCGGCCGATTCGCCGCGACGCTTGATCTGCACGCCGACGAAGATGTGCGCGGATTGTGCATCGGCGATCCGGTAGTTGAACTCGGTCACGTTGCGATCGCCGACGAGCGAGCAGAAGCGCTTGAAGCTGCCGCGCTCCTCGGGGATCGTGACGGCGAACACGGCTTCGCGTGCCTCACCGACTTCCGCGCGCTCGGCAACGAAGCGCATCCGGTCGAAGTTCATGTTCGCGCCGGACGTGACCGCGACGAGCGTCTGGTTCTCGATGCCTTCGCGTTCCGCGTAGCGTTTCGCGCCCGCGACCGCGAGCGCGCCGGACGGTTCGAGCACGCTGCGCGTATCCTGGAACACGTCCTTGATCGCCGCGCACAGCGCGTCGGTGTCGACCGTCAGCACGCCGTCGAGGAATTCGCGGCAGAGCCGGAAGGTTTCCTCGCCGACGAGCTTCACCGCGGTGCCGTCCGCGAACAGGCCGACCTCGCTCAGCTCGACGCGCTCGCCCTTCTGCAGCGATTGCGCCATCGCGCACGAATCCTCGGCCTGCACGCCGAATACCTTGATTTCCGGCCGCACCGCCTTGACGTAGGCCGCCACGCCGGCCGCGAGCCCGCCGCCGCCGATCGGCACGAAGATCGCGTGAATCGGCCCCTGGTGCTGACGCAGGATTTCCATCGCGATCGTGCCCTGGCCGGCGATCACGTACGGATCGTCGAACGGGTGGACGAACGTGAGGTCGCGCTCCGCCTGCACCTTGACCGCGTGCGCGTACGCATCGCTGTACGACTCGCCCGCCTGGATCACCTCGACGCTCGGGCCGCCGTGCGCGCGTACCGCGTCGACCTTCACCTGCGGCGTCGTGACGGGCACGACGATCACGGCCTTGATGCCCATCCGTGCCGCCGAGAACGCGACGCCCTGCGCATGATTGCCGGCCGATGCCGTGATCACGCCGCGCGCGAGCGCGTCGGCCGGAATATGCGCCATCTTGTTGTACGCGCCGCGCAGCTTGAACGAGAACACCGGCTGGTTGTCCTCGCGCTTCAGGTAAACGGGGTTGCGCAGTCGGGCCGACAGGTTGCGGGCGGGTTCGAGTTCCGTCTCGAGCGCGACGTCGTAGACGCGCGCGGTGAGGATTTTCTTCAGGTAATCGTGGGATGCCATGGGCGCTCGCGTGCAGTGCGGAAGCAGACGGTAAAGGATCAATGATAGCGCCAAGGGTCCGTCCGCACGCAAGCGGCATGCCGGGCGCGCGGTCGCGGAAGCGCGTCGGCGGGCGTGTTTGCCGCGCGGAGCGTCCCCTTTTTACCGGGTTAACCGCGTGGTTACCGACCGGACGGACGGCGAATGCAGGCGCGAAATCGCGCCGAAGCAGGCCCGGCGCGGGTTGCGGCGAAAGCCCCACGACCTGTCCGGCGTCTCACGGGCGGGCCGATCATGGGTTAGAATTCCGTTTTGAATCAAGGATCGGAAGATGCAGAGGCACCCTCGGATCGCCCCGTTGAAGCCGACGCCGCGCGCAGCCAGCCCCGCGGCGGAGCGGCATGCGCGCCGCGCGCGATCGTGCTGATGGCTCCGAGTGCCGCCAGGCCCCGCCGGCCCGGAACGGTGAGTCCAGACCCGCTCCGGCCCCATGCGAGATAGTCGCGCGCCTGGCACCAGAACAGATTTCCCCAAGATTGCGCCTACGCGCTTGCCGACGCCCGTGCACGGTGTATCGGCCCTCCGAGTCGTCCGAACATGAACGCACCACAAGTTTTCGATCCGCATGGCGCGGCCGCCACCGTCGCCGCCGACCCCGCGCCCCGTCTGCGCGAGATTCCCTACAACTACACGTCCTTCTCCGACCGCGAGATCGTGATCCGCCTGCTCGGCGAGGAGGCGTGGTCGGTGCTCGACGAGCTGCGCGCCGAACGGCGCACGGGCCGCTCGGCACGGATGCTGTACGAAGTGCTCGGCGATATCTGGGTCGTGCGCCGCAATCCGTACCTGCAGGATGACCTGCTCGATAACCCGAAGCGCCGCGCGCTGCTGATCGAGGCGCTGAACCACCGCCTGACCGAGATCGGCAAGCGCCGCCGCGCCGACCTGACCGAGCACCGCGACGACGCGGGCCGCGAACGCGCCGGACGCGTCGAGATGCTGGAAGCCGCCGCGCAGCGCGCGGTCGACGAGTTCGCCGACGAATTCGACAAGATGGCCGACCTGCGCCGCCGTGCGACCAAGGCGCTCGGCCGCTGCACGCAGAAGGACAACATCCGCTTCGACGGGCTGTCGCGCGTGTCGCACGTGACCGACGCGACCGACTGGCGTGTCGAATACCCGTTCGTCGTGCTGACTCCCGATACCGAAGCCGAGATCGCGGGCCTGATCAAGGCGTGCTTCGAACTCGGCCTGACCGTGATCCCGCGCGGCGGCGGCACCGGCTACACGGGCGGCGCGGTGCCGCTCACGCCGTTCTCCGCGGTGATCAACACCGAGAAGCTCGAACAGCTCGGCGCGGTCGAGCTCACCGAACTGCCGGGCGTCGCGCACAAGGTGCCGACGATCTTCTCCGGCGCGGGCGTCGTCACGCGCCGCGTGACGGAAGCGGCCGAAGCGGCCGGCTACGTGTTCGCGGTCGATCCGACCTCGCTGGACGCATCGTGCATCGGCGGCAACGTCGCGATGAACGCGGGCGGCAAGAAGGCCGTGCTGTGGGGCACCGCGCTCGACAACCTGGCCTGGTGGCGGATGGTCGACCCGGACGGCAACTGGCTCGAAGTCACGCGCCATGAGCACAACCAGGGCAAGATCCACGACATCGCGGTCGCGCGTTTCGAGCTGAAGTGGTTCGACGGCGCATACGCGCCGGGCGAGAAGCTGCTGAAGAGCGAGATGCTTGAGATCGAAGGCCGCCGGTTCCGCAAGGAAGGCCTCGGCAAGGACGTCACCGACAAGTTCCTCGCCGGGCTGCCGGGCGTGCAGAAGGAAGGCTGCGACGGGCTGATCACGTCCGCGCGGTGGGTGCTGCACAAGATGCCGGCGCACACGCGCACCGTCTGTCTCGAATTCTTCGGCCAGGCGCGCGAGGCGATCCCGAGCATCGTCGAGATCAAGGATTACCTGTTCGAGACGTCGAAGCAGGGCGGCGCGATTCTCGCGGGCCTCGAGCACCTCGACGAGCGCTACCTGCGCGCGGTCGGCTATGCGACCAAGAGCAAGCGCAACGCATTCCCCAAGATGGTGCTGATCGGCGACATCGTCGGCGACGACGCCGATGCGGTCGCGCAGGCGACGTCCGAAGTGATCCGGATGGCGAACGGCAAGAGCGGCGAAGGCTTCGTCGCGATCAGCGCGGAGGCGCGCAAGCGCTTCTGGCTCGACCGCAGCCGCACGGCCGCGATCGCGAAGCACACCAACGCGTTCAAGATCAACGAGGACGTCGTCATCCCGCTGAACCGGATGGGCGAGTACACCGACGGCATCGAGCGGATCAACATCGAGCTGTCGCTGAAGAACAAGCTGCAGCTGGTCGACGCGCTCGAAGCGTTCTTCCGCGCCGGCAACCTGCCGCTCGGCAAGACCGACGACGCGAACGAAATCCCGAGCGCCGAACTGCTCGAGGATCGCGTGCAGCAGGCGCTGGAGCTGCTCAAGCGCGTGCGTGCACGCTGGGAATTCGTGCGCGACCGGCTCGATCAGCCGCTGCGCGAGGCACAGCACTATCTCGTGCAGCTCGGCTACGAGGCGCTCGCCGAGAAGTTCGCCGATCGCGCGGACGATCAGCCGGGCGCGACCGTGTTCCACGTCACGCAGGACCGTACGGTCCGCATCTCGTGGAAGCAGGAGATCCGCGCGGAGCTGCGCGCGATCTTCAACGGCGGCGCGTTCAAGCAGATCCTCGACGAGGCGCAGGCGATCCACAAGCAGGTGCTGCGCGGCCGCGTATTCGTCGCGCTGCACATGCACGCGGGCGACGGCAACGTCCACACGAACCTGCCGGTCAACTCCGACAACTACGAGATGCTGCAGGACGCGCACGCGGCGGTCGCGCGCATCATGACGCTCGCACGCTCGCTCGACGGCGTGATCTCCGGCGAACACGGGATCGGCATCACGAAGCTCGAATTCCTGACCGACGACGAGATCGCCGAATTCCGCGCGTACAAGCAGCGCGTCGATCCGAACGGCCGCTTCAACAAGGGCAAGCTGCTCGACGGCGCCGACCTGCGCAATGCATATACGCCGAGCTTCGGGCTGATGGGCTACGAGTCGCTAATCATGCAGCAGTCCGACATCGGCGCGATCGCCGATTCGGTGAAGGACTGCCTGCGCTGCGGCAAGTGCAAGCCGGTGTGCGCGACGCACGTGCCGCGCGCGAACCTGCTGTACAGCCCGCGCAACAAGATTCTCGCGACCTCGCTGCTGGTCGAGGCGTTCCTGTACGAGGAACAGACGCGCCGCGGCGTGTCGATCAAGCACTGGGACGAGTTCAACGACGTGGCCGACCACTGCACGGTGTGCCACAAGTGTGCGACGCCGTGCCCGGTGAAGATCGACTTCGGCGACGTCACGATGAACATGCGCAACCTGTTGCGCAAGATGGGCAAGAAGAAATTCAACGCCGGCAACGCGGCCGGCATGTTCTTCCTGAACGCGACCAATCCGCAGACGATCAACGCCGCGCGCAGCGTGATGATGGGCGTCGGCTACAAGGTGCAGCGCTTCGCGAACGACATGCTGAAGAAGGTCGTGACGAAGCAGACCCAGCATCCGCCGGCGACGGTCGGCAAGCCACCCGTGGTCGAGCAGGTGATCCACTTCGTCAACAAGAAGATGCCGGGCAACCTGCCGAAGAAGACGGCGCGCGCGCTGCTCGACATCGAGGACAACAAGATCGTGCCGATCATCCGCAACCCGAAATCGACGACCGTCGATTCGGAAGCGGTGTTCTACTTCCCGGGCTGCGGCTCCGAGCGCCTGTTCTCGCAGGTCGGCCTCGCGACGCAGGCGATGCTGTGGGAGGCGGGCGTGCAGACCGTGCTGCCGCCGGGCTACCTGTGCTGCGGCTATCCGCAGCGCGGCTCGGGCCAGTACGACAAGGCCGAGAAGATCGTCACCGACAACCGCGTGCTGTTCCACCGGGTCGCGAACACGCTGAACTACCTCGACATCAAGACGGTGGTCGTGTCGTGCGGCACCTGCTACGACCAGCTCGCGGGCTACGAATTCGACAAGATCTTCCCGGGCTGCCGGATCATCGACATCCACGAGTTCCTGCTCGAGAAGGGGATGAAGCTCGACGGCGTGACGGGCACCCGCTACATGTATCACGACCCGTGCCATACGCCGATCAAGACGATGGACCCGGTGAAGCTCGTCAACGAGCTGATGGGTACGGAGAAGGACGGCTACAAGATCGAGAAGAACGAGCGCTGCTGCGGCGAATCGGGCACGCTCGCGGTCACGCGTCCGGACATCTCGACGCAGGTTCGCTTCCGCAAGGAAGAGGAAATCCGCAAGGGCGCCGCGAAGCTGCGCAGCATCCCGGTCGTGGCCGGCGACACGCCGGCGCCCGCCGCGAACGGCCCGGACGTGAAGATCCTGACGAGCTGCCCGTCGTGCTTGCAGGGCCTGTCGCGCTACAACGAAGACGCGAACCTCGAGGCCGACTACATCGTGGTCGAGATCGCGCGCCAGGTGCTCGGCGAGAACTGGATGGCCGATTATGTCGCACACGCGAACAATGGCGGGATCGAGCGCGTGCTGGTCTAATGCGGGCATGACGGCCGCCCGGCCGGGCGAGGGATGAGAGCGGGCGCCTGCGCTGAAGCGCCGGCGCCCGTCTACATGGGAGCGACGATGGAATGCGTGTTTTGCCGTGAAGACGGCGGCGAGGTGCTCTGGCAGGACGATGCGCTGCGCGTCGTGCTTGCGACGGGCGAGCACGACTACCCGGGCTTCTGCCGGGTGATCTGGGGCACGCACGTGGCCGAGTTTTCCGATCTCGGCGAGCCCGAGCGGGCACATCTGATGCGCGTGGTCTACGCGGTGGAGCGGGCCGTGCGCCGCGTGATGCAGCCGAACAAGGTGAATCTCGCGAGCCTCGGCAACATGGTGCCGCACGTGCACTGGCACGTGATTCCGCGCTTCTCCAACGACGCCCATTTCCCGCAGCCCGTCTGGGCGCCGCGCCAGCGCAGCGTGTCCGAGGCACTGCTGCGCACGCGCGCGGCGCAGGCCTCGCTGCTGCACAATGCGGTGCGCGAGGAAATTCAACGCATGACCGATTCGAGGCAGCCATGAGCGGTTTGACTTCCACGACGCCGATTCCGTCCGGCGTCGTCGTGCACGCGGTGTCGCGCGTGCTCGAATTGCAGTACCCGAATGGCGAGAGCTACCGGATTCCGTTCGAGCTGATGCGCGTTTATTCGCCGTCGGCCGAGGTGCGCGGCCACGGGCCGGGCCAGGAGACGCTGCAGACCGGCAAGCGCGAGGTGACGATCACCGCGCTCGAGGGCGTGGGCAACTACGCGCTGCAGCCGACGTTCTCGGACGGCCATTCGACCGGCATCTACTCGTGGGATCTGCTGTACGAACTGGCGACGCAGCAGGACGCGCTGTGGCGCGACTATTTTGACAAACTGAAGGCGGCGGGCGTCGAGCGCGACGCGCCGATGCAGGCGGCACCCGCGCCGCACGGTCACTGCCACTGAAATCGACGGCGCCCGCTCGGCGCCGTCTTGCCATTTACTGAGGATCAACGCGATGAGCAAAACCCACTTCGGCTTCGAAAGCGTCGAGGAAACCGAAAAAGCGAAGAAAGTGGCGGGCGTGTTCCATTCGGTCGCGAGCAACTACGATCTGATGAACGACCTGATGTCGGCCGGCATGCACCGCGCGTGGAAGGCGTTCACGATCGCCCAGGCGAACGTGCGCCCCGGCTTCAAGGTGCTCGACATCGCGGCCGGCACGGGCGACCTGACCAAGGCGTTCGCGAAGGCGGCGGGCCCGACGGGCGAGGTCTGGCACACCGACATCAACGAATCGATGCTGCGCGTCGGTCGCGACCGATTGCTCGACAAGGGCATCGTGACGCCGTCGCTGTTGTGCGACGCCGAGAAAATTCCCTTTCCCGACAACTACTTCGATGTCGTCACGGTCGCATTCGGGCTGCGCAACATGACGCACAAGGACGCCGCGCTCGCCGAGATGCGCCGCGTGGCGAAGCCCGGCGGCCGCGTGATGGTGCTGGAATTCTCGAAAGTCTGGGACCCGCTGAAAAAAGCGTACGATCTGTATTCTTTCAAAGTATTACCGTGGCTTGGCGACAAGTTCGCGAAAGATGCTGAAAGTTACAAGTATCTTGCTGAATCTATCCGGATGCACCCCGATCAGGACACGCTGAAGACGATGATGGAACAAGCGGGCCTCGATGCCGTCAAATATTACAATTTGTCAGGTGGCGTGGTAGCGTTACACCTAGGAACCAAGTACTAAGGGGTTCTTTCCATACATTCGCCTTACATCTGGAGAAGCTGATGTCCGAATCGCGTTCGTTGTTCAACCGTAGCAAGCCGTCGAAGCCGTGGGCTCGACGGGTCGGCACGCTGCTGATGGTCGGCCTGCTCACGGCCGGCACGTTCGCATCGCTCGACGCTGAAGCCAAGCGCATGGGCGGCGGGCGCAGCATCGGCCGTCAAAGCTCCACCGTCACGCAGCGCCAGGCCACACCGCCCGCGCAGCAGCCGATGCAGCAGGCCGCGCCGGCGCAGGCGCAGCGCGCGAATCCGGCCGCACCGGCTCCGGCCGCGCAGCCGAACCGCTCGCGCTGGCTCGGGCCGATCGCCGGTCTCGCGGCCGGCCTCGGCATCGCGGCGCTGCTGTCGCACTTCGGCCTGGGCGGCGCGTTCGCGAGCATGATGGCGAACGTCATCGTGATCGCCCTGCTCGCGATGGTCGGCATCTGGCTGATCCGCAAGTTCATGAACCGTCGCCGTTCGCACGAACCGGCGTACTCGGTGGGCGGTTCGGCATCGTCGTCGGGCGGCTACTCGCAGAGCCCGTCGTTCCAGCAAGGCGGCACCGGTAACAACTATGCCGGCAGCGGCAGCGGCAGCAGCTATGCGAACGAAGCGCAAGGCGTGTTCGGCGGCGGCGCAGCCGCCGCGGGCGCGGCGGGCGCGATGGCGGCCGCGCCGCTGCAGGTGCCGGCCGGCTTCGACACCGAAGCGTTCCTGCGCAGCGCGAAGGTCTACTTCGTGCGCCTGCAGGCAGCCTGGGACCAGGGCAACCTGGCCGACATTCGCGAGTTCACGACGCCGGAAATGTTCGCCGAGATCAAGATCGACCTCGACTCGCGCGGCAACGAGGCGAACCAGACCGATGTCGTGCAGCTCGACGCGGAACTGGTCGCGATCGAGGATCGCGGCATCGAGCAGTCGGCGAGCGTGCGCTTCCACGGGCTGATCCGCGAATCGGCGAATGCGTCGGCGGCACCGTTCGACGAGGTGTGGAACCTGTCGAAGTCGGGCAGTCAGGGCTGGCTGCTCGCGGGTATCCAGCAGCTCAACACGCACTGAACGTGACCGGCGGCCGGCTTGCCGGCTGCCCGGGCGACGGCCGCCGCACTGCGACCGCTTGCCGCCCGGGTGTGCGGTTGGCCGCGGTCTGCCGACGATCCGACGTTACAATAGAAACCCGCGTGGGCGCCCGGCCCGCGCGGGTTTTTTCTTTCCCAGCCCGATGACCTTTGCCGCCAAGCCTTTTGCTGCTGCTGTCAATCACCTGCTCGCGCGCGAATCGTGGGCGCGCGACCGCCTGATCCCCTACTCGGGCAAGACCGCCCGGCTCGACGTGCCGCCCGTCACGCTCACGCTGCTCGTGCAGCCCGACGGCTATCTGTCCGCCGTGGAAGCGCACGATGCGCAACACGTCGACGTGTCGATCGCGCTCGCGGGCGACACCGTCGCCGCATTCCTGCAGGGCGGCCAGGCGGCCGTGATGAAGCACGTGAAGATCGAGGGCGACGCGGAGTTCGCGACGCAGATCGCGAAGCTGGCCGAGCACCTGCGCTGGGAACCTGAGGAAGATCTCGCGAAGCTGGTCGGCGACGCGGCGGCGCACCGGATCGCGACGGTCGTGCGCGACGCCGGCGCGCGTGCGCGCCGCACCGGCCGCAACGTGCTCGATTCCGTCGCCGAATACTGGCTCGACGAAAACCCGCAAGTCGTCCGGCGCACGGTGCTCGGCGGCTTCGACGCCGAACTGGCGCGTGCGCGCGATGCGCTCGCGCGGGTCGAGAAACGGGTCGAGCGACTCGAACAAAAAATCGGCGCGCGCACGGGCTCCGGCCCGCGCGGCGCGCACTGAGGGCCGCAGGGCATGCGCATTTTCCGTTTCATCAAGATTGTCTACACCGTCATCCGCTTTGGCCTCGACGAAGTGATGCTGTCCCGGATCGACGACCGGCGTGTGAAGCTGCTGTTGCGGGTCACGACGATCGGCCGCCGCTATTCCGATCCGCCCGCCGTGCGGTTGCGTCACGCGCTCGAAAGCCTCGGCCCGATCTTCGTGAAGTTCGGCCAGGTGCTGTCGACCCGCCGCGACCTGCTGTCGGTCGATTTCGCGAACGAACTCGCGAAGCTGCAGGACCAGGTGCCGCCGTTCGATTCGGCGGTCGCGATCGCGATCATCGAGAAGTCGCTCGGCGCGCCGGTCGACGAGCTGTTCGACGAATTCGAGCGCGAGCCGATCGCGAGCGCGTCGATCGCGCAGGTGCATTTCGCGAAGCTGAAGCAGGGCCCGCACGCGGGCAAGGCCGTCGCGGTCAAGGTGCTGCGCCCGAACATGCTGCCGGTGATCGATTCGGACCTCGCGCTGATGCGCGACATCGCGACGTGGACGGAGCGCATGTGGGCCGACGGCCGGCGCCTGAAGCCGCGTGAAGTCGTCGCTGAATTCGACAAGTACCTGCACGACGAGCTGGACCTGATGCGCGAGGCCGCGAACGGCAGCCAGCTGCGCCGCAACTTCGCGGGCCTCGATCTGCTGCTCGTGCCCGAGATGTTCTGGGATTTCTCGACGTCGCAGGTGCTCGTGATGGAGCGCATGACCGGCGTGCCGATCAGCCAGGTCGAGACGCTGCGCTCGGCCGGCGTCGACATCAAGAAGCTCGCGCGCGAAGGCGTCGAGATCTTCTTCACGCAGGTGTTCCGCGACGGTTTCTTTCACGCGGACATGCATCCGGGCAACATCCAGGTGAGCCTCGATCCGAACACGTTCGGCCGCTATATCGCGCTCGATTTCGGGATCGTCGGCGCGTTGTCGGATTTCGACAAGAACTACCTCGCGCAGAACTTCCTCGCGTTCTTCAAGCGCGATTACCACCGCGTCGCGACGCTGCACCTCGAATCGGGCTGGGTGCCGCCCGAGACGCGTGTCGAGGAGCTGGAAAGCGCGATTCGCGCGGTGTGCGAGCCGTATTTCGACCGCGCGCTGAAGGACATCTCGCTTGGTCAGGTGCTGATGCGCCTGTTCTCGACGTCGCGCCGCTTCAACGTCGAGATCCAGCCGCAGCTCGTGCTGCTGCAGAAGACGATGCTGAACGTCGAGGGGCTCGGCCGTTCGCTCGATCCTGAACTCGACCTGTGGAAGACGGCCAAGCCGTATCTCGAGCGCTGGATGACCGAGCAGATCGGCCTGCGCGGTTGGTACGAGCGCTTCAAGGTCGAGGCGCCGCAGTGGAGCAAGACGCTGCCGCAACTGCCGCGCCTGATCCACCATGCGATGGCGGCACGCCACGACGCGCCGCGCGCGGCGAGCGAGGACCTGATGCGTCAGATCCTCGTCGAGCAGAAACGTACCAACCGGCTGCTGCAGGCATTGCTGATCTTCGGGCTTGCCGTCGGCGTCGGGGCGCTCGTCGCGCGCGTGCTGCTCGCGCTCGCGTACGGCGCATGAACGAAGGGAGCCGCGCGATGCCTGAACCGACACGACCGTCCGCACCGAGCGCCGCCGATTTCGCAACGCGTGACCCCGGCAACGCCGCGTTCTGGGACGAGCGTTTCGCGCGCGGCGTGACGCCGTGGGAATTCGGCGGCGTGCCCGACGGGTTTCGCGCGTTTGCGCAGCGCCTCGAGCCGTGTGCGGTGCTGATTCCCGGCTGCGGCAGTGCGCAGGAGGCCGGCTGGCTCGCGCAGGCCGGCTGGCCCGTGCGCGCGATCGATTTCTCGGCGCAGGCGGTGGCGACCGCGAAGGCGCAGCTTGGCGCGCATGCGGACGTCGTCGAGCAGGCCGATTTCTTCGCGTACCGACCGCCGTTCGACGTGCAGTGGGTGTACGAGCGTGCGTTCCTGTGCGCGCTGCCGCCGAGCCTGCGCGCCGGTTATGCGGCGCGGATGGCCGAATTGTTGCCGGCCGGAGCGTTGCTCGCCGGCTATTTCTTCGTGACTACGAAACCGAAGGGGCCGCCGTTCGGCATCGAGCGCGCCGAACTCGATGCGCTGCTCGCGCCGCACTTCGAACTGATCGAGGATCTGCCGGTGACCGATTCGCTGGCCGTGTTCGAAGGGCACGAGCGCTGGCTCACGTGGCGCCGTCGCTGAAGCCGGGGCGTCGCGGCCGTTGCCGGAGCGCGTCGGGGTTTCGGCTATAATTCAAGGTTTTGCAAGCCGTTTCCAGTTTCTGCGGGAAAAATATCATGCCGATCTACGCCTATCGATGCGAAGCGTGCGGTTTCGCGAAGGACGTGCTCCAGAAGATGAGCGACGCGCCGTTGTCGCAGTGCCCCGAATGCGGGAAGGATGCTTTTCGCAAGCAGGTCACCGCCGCCGGCTTCCAGCTGAAGGGCTCCGGCTGGTATGTCACCGATTTCCGCGGTGGCTCGGGCGGCACCAGCGCGCCGGCGACGGCGTCCGGCGACACGGCGGCAGCACCGGCCGCAGCGCCGACGGCAGCCGCGCCCGCTGCCGCGAGCTCCGAAAGTACGACGACGAGCGCCGCGCCGGCCCCGGCTGCGGCGCCCGCCGCCGGCAGTTGACCGTCGCGGCCCGACCGGGCCGCGACCAACCCGCGCTTCCGGCGCGGTTCATTGACGGCAGATGATGAAAAAGACGACCCTGAAAACGGTGTTCCTGACCGGCCTGCTGGTTCTCGTCCCGCTCGCGATCACGCTGTGGGTGCTCGGCCTCATCATCGGCACGATGGACCAGACGCTGCTGCTGCTGCCCGAATCGTGGCAGCCGGAGCGGATGCTCGGCTTCCACCTGCCGGGGATCGGCGCGGTGCTGACGCTCGCGTTCATCTTCGTCGTCGGGCTGGCCACGCAGAACTTCATCGGCCAGAAGCTCGTCACGTGGTGGAACGCGGTCGTACGTCACATCCCGGTCGTCGGGCCGATCTACACGAGCGTCAAGCAGGTGTCGGACACGCTGCTGTCGAGCAGCGGCAACGCGTTCCGCAAGGCGCTGCTGATCGAATACCCGCGGCGCGGCTCGTATACGATCGCGTTTCTGACGGGCACGCCCGGTGGCGACGTGGTCAACCATCTGACGGAAGAGTACGTGAGCGTGTACGTGCCCACGACGCCGAACCCGACGTCGGGCTTCTTCCTGATGTTGCCGAAGAGCGAAGTCATCGAACTCGACATGTCGGTCGATGCCGCGCTCAAGTACATCGTCTCGATGGGCGTCGTGGCGCCTTCGGCGCCGGCTCCGGCGCCCGCCCGCCGTCCCGTCGAGCCGCCGCTGTAAGTAACGAATCATCGCCCGGGCCGCGCGTTGCGGCACCCGTTGATCAAACCGAACGAAAGCAAACATCATGTCGATGCGTACTGAATACTGCGGTCTCGTGACCGAACACCTGCTGGGCCAAACCGTGTCGCTGTGCGGCTGGGTGCAGCGCCGCCGCGATCACGGCGGTGTGATCTTCATCGACCTGCGCGATCGTGAAGGCCTCGTGCAGGTGGTGTGCGACCCGGATCGCGCGGAAATGTTCGCGACCGCCGAAGGCGTGCGCAACGAGTTCTGCGTGCAGATCAAGGGCCTCGTACGCAACCGTCCGGACGGCACGGTCAACGCCGGCCTGAAGAGCGGTAAGATCGAAGTGCTGTGTCACGAACTGAACGTGCTGAACGCGTCGGTCACGCCGCCGTTCCAGCTCGACGACGACAACCTGTCGGAAACGACGCGTCTCACGCACCGCGTGCTCGACCTGCGCCGTCCGCAGATGCAGCACAACCTGCGCCTGCGCTACCGCGTCGCGATCGAAGCACGCAAGTACCTCGACGAGCAGGGCTTCATCGACATCGAAACGCCGATGCTGACGAAGAGCACGCCGGAAGGTGCCCGCGACTACCTCGTGCCGTCGCGCGTGAACGCGGGCCAGTTCTTCGCGCTGCCGCAGTCGCCGCAGCTGTTCAAGCAGTTGCTGATGGTCGCGAACTTCGACCGTTACTACCAGATCACCAAGTGCTTCCGCGACGAGGACCTCCGTGCCGATCGTCAGCCGGAATTCACGCAGATCGACTGCGAGACGTCGTTCCTCGGCGAGCAGGAAATCCGCGACCTGTTCGAAGACATGATCCGTCACATCTTCAAGACGACGATCGACGTCGAACTCGACGCGAAATTCCCGGTGATGCCGTACTCGGAAGCGATGGCGCGTTTCGGTTCGGACAAGCCGGATCTGCGCGTGCAGCTCGAATTCACCGAGCTGACCGACGCGATGAAGGATGTCGACTTCAAGGTGTTCAGCACGCCGGCCAACGCGAAGGACGGCCGTGTCGCGGCGCTGCGCGTGCCGAAGGGTGGCGAGCTGTCGCGCGGCGACATCGACGGTTACACGGAATTCGTGCGCATCTACGGCGCGAAGGGCCTCGCATGGATCAAGGTCAACGAGAAGGCGAAGGGCCGCGACGGCCTGCAAAGCCCGATCGTCAAGAACCTGCACGACGCGTCGATCGCGGCGATCCTCGAGCGCACCGGCGCTGAAGACGGCGACATCATCTTCTTCGCGGCCGACCGCGCGAAGGTCGTCAACGACAGCCTCGGCGCACTGCGCCTGAAGATCGGTCATTCGGAATTCGGCAAGGCGAACGGCCTCGTCCAGGCCGGCTGGAAGCCGCTGTGGGTCGTCGACTTCCCGATGTTCGAATACGACGACGAAGATGCGCGCTACGTCGCCGCGCACCACCCGTTCACCAGCCCGAAGGACGAGCACCTCGAGTACCTCGAGACCGATCCGGGCCGTTGCCTCGCGAAGGCGTACGACATGGTGCTGAACGGCTGGGAAATCGGTGGCGGCTCGGTGCGTATCCACCGTGAGGAAGTGCAGAGCAAGGTGTTCCGCGCGCTGAAGATCGGCGCGGAAGAAGCGCAACTGAAGTTCGGCTTCCTGCTGGACGCGCTGCAGTATGGCGCGCCGCCGCATGGCGGTATCGCATTCGGCCTCGACCGCATCGTCACGATGATGGCCGGCGCCGACTCGATCCGCGACGTGATCGCGTTCCCGAAGACGCAGCGTGCGCAGGATCTGCTCACGCAGGCGCCGAGCCCGGTCGACGAGCGTCAACTGCGCGAGCTGCACATCCGTCTGCGTCAGCCGGAACAGCCGAAGGCGTAACGCGTGCCACAGGTCGTGTGCGCGGCAACGCGTGCACGACATCCAGCGAAAAAGGCGCCGTGGTGCGCCTTTTTCGTTTTTTGCGGTACAGTCGCAGCACTTGCCGCACGTTCCGGCACAGGCCCGGCGCCCGGCCCTGTGCCGCATGAAACAAAGATGACGAAGCCGCCGAAAATCCCCGAATCCGTTCTCGTCGTGATCTATACGCCCGAACTCGACGTGCTGGTGATCAAGCGTGCCGACCAGCCCGATTTCTGGCAATCGGTGACCGGATCGAAGGACGCGCTCGACGAGCCGCTCGCGCTCACGGCCGCGCGCGAAGTCGCCGAGGAAACCGGCATCTCGGTCGGGTCGCACGACGTGCCGGCCACCGCGCTGATCGACTGGCACCACCGGATCGAATACAGCATCTATCCGCAATACCTGCATCGCTATGCGCCGGGCGTCACGCGCAACGTCGAGCACTGGTTCGGCCTGTGCGTGCCGCGCCGCGTCGACGTGACGTTGTCGCCGCGCGAGCATGTCGACCACGCGTGGTTGCCGTACCGCGAAGCGGCCGCGCGCTGCTTCTCGCCGTCGAACGCCGAGGCGATCCTGCAATTGCCCGTGCGCGTGTCGCTCGCGCGGGCGCCGCACGGCTCGTCCGCATGAATGCGGAAACCCGCAAGCGCTTCGCGCAATTGCGGCAGATGTTCCTGCAGGAGCGCGGCTCCGCGTCGCGGCTCGCGTTCACGGCCGGCAACACGGTGCGGCTCTGCGAGACCGGCAGCGAATTCTTCCACGCGCTGATCGAACGGATCGATGCGGCGCGCGAGCAGGTGATGCTCGAAACCTACATCTTCTGCGACGACGCGGCCGGCCGCCCGGTGTCGGATGCGCTGATTCGCGCAGCGCAGCGCGGCGTGCGCGTGCGCGTGATCACCGACGGCGTCGGCACCGCGCGCCTGCCGCTGTTCGATACGTGGGCCGAGGCCGGTGTCGAGCACTGCATCTACAACCGCTACCTGTTCGGCCGCTTCGGCTTCTCGCGCACGCACCGCAAGCTCGCGGTGATCGATCATGCGGTCGCGTTCTGCGGCGGCATCAACATCGTCGACGACTACGCGCAGGGCAGCGCGACGCTGCCGTTCCCGCGCTGGGATTTCGCGGTCGAAATGGCCGGGCCGGCGGTGTCGGACGTGCGCGCCGCGTTCGAACTGCAGTGGCACCGCATCCAGTTCGGCCACAAGCCGTACGCGCAGTACGCGGCCGGGCTGCACGGCGGCGAGGCGTTCCCGGACATGTTCCGGCGCTGGATGCGCAGCCACCGGTGGATCAAGGCCGGTGCGCTGCGGGTCGTGACGGAGCCGAGCGTCGCGTTCGTCGCGCGCGACAACGTCGTGAACCGTCGCGCGATCGAGAAGGCGTATCTCGCCGCGATCGGCCAGGCGCGCCAGCGGATCCTGCTCGCGAATCCGTATTTCATGCCGGGCCGCAAGCTGCGCCGCGCGCTGACGGGCGCCGCGCGCCGCGGCGTCGACGTGCGGATCCTGATCGGCCGCAACGAGTTCACGGCGCTCGATACGGCCGTGCCGTTCCTGTATCACGCGCTGCTGCGCGCGGGCGTGCGCGTGGCGGAATACGACAAGACGATCCTGCACGGCAAGGTCGCGGTGATCGACGACAACTGGGCGACTGTCGGCTCGTCGAACCTCGACGCGCTGAGCCTGATGCTGAACAATGAGGCGAATGTCGTGCTGGTGCGCTACGATGCGGTCACCAACGAACTGCGCGACGCGATCGCGGCCGCCTTCACCGAAGGCCGTGAAATCGACGCTGCCCGGTATGCCGCGCGGCCGCGCATCGAGCGCATGCTGAACTGGCTCGCATACAACACGTACCGCATCGTGATGAAGGCGCTGACGGTCGGTGGTTACGACTGACACGGACTAAGCATCCGCTTCAAAAATCTGTCCGCACGTTCGTGCGGAAAAGCCGCTCCGGTCCCGCCGGAATCGCGCAAAATAGCGGCTCGGTTAGACACCGGTTTCTAATAATTTCCTTGTTTCGCGAGCGGCCGCACTCAATAATAGTACGGCCGTTCGATTTTATTCGAACCCCCGAACGGTTACAGAAATAGCTATGCGAAAAGGCGAACAGACGCGTGCCGCGATACTCGAAGCTGCTTTGGACCTCGCCAGCCGTGACGGGCTGGAAGGGCTGACGATCGGCCTGCTGGCCGAGCGCATGCAGATGAGCAAGAGTGGTGTGTTCGCGCACTTCGGATCGCGCGAAGACCTGCAGGTCGAGGTCGTCCGCGAGTATCACCATCGTTTCGAAAACGAGGTGTTCTTTCCGAGCCTGCGCGAGCCGCGAGGCTTGCCGCGCCTTCGGGCGATGCTGGCCCGCTGGACGGAGAAGCGCATCCAGGAGGTGACGACCGGATGCATCTACATCAGCGGCGCCGTCGAGTACGACGACCGGCCTGACAGCCCCGTGCGCGAGCAGTTGATCGCGAGCGTGACGGCCTGGCGTGCCGCGATGCTGCGTGCCATTTCGCAGGCGAAGGAAGAAGGCCATCTGCGTGCGGATACGGATCCGGACCTGATGCTCTTCGAGTTGTACAGCTTCACGCTCGGCTTGCATCACGACGCACGATTCCTGCATTCGCCGGATGCCGTGCGCCTCACGTGGGCCGCGCTGGAAAAGACGATCGTTTCGTATCAGAGCGAGAGCCGTTAGCGGCGCGTGATCCGCCCGCCGGGAGCTCGAGCCGTTTTGCCCACCTTTGGAGAGAGTCATGGGACAGTACGCCGCGCCGCTGCGCGACATGCAATTCGTGTTGCACGAGCTTCTGAACGTCGAAGCCGAGGTCAAGCAAATGCCGCGGCACGCGGACCTCGACGCCGACACGATCAACCAGGTCCTCGAGGAGGCGGGCAAGTTCTGCTCCGAGGTACTGTTCCCGCTGAACCAGGTCGGCGACCGTGAAGGCTGCACGTATGAAGGCGACGGCGTCGTGAAGACCCCGACCGGCTTCAAGGAAGCGTATCGGCAGTACGTCGAGGCAGGCTGGCCGGCGCTCGGCTGCGATCCGGACTACGGCGGCCAGGGCCTGCCCGCATTCGTGAACAACGCGCTCTACGAAATGCTTAATTCGGCGAACCAGGCATGGACGATGTATCCGGGCCTGTCGCACGGCGCCTACGAATGCCTGCACGCGCACGGCGCGCCGGAACTCCAGAAGCAGTATCTGCCGAAGCTCGTGTCGGGCGAATGGACGGGCACGATGTGCCTGACCGAGCCGCACTGCGGCACCGACCTCGGCATCCTGCGCACCAAGGCCGAACCGAACGGCGACGGCTCGTACTCGATCAGCGGCACGAAGATCTTCATCTCGAGCGGCGAGCACGACATGTCGAAGAACATCGTCCACCTCGTGCTCGCGCGCCTGCCGGACGCGCCGCAAGGCACGAAGGGGATCTCGCTGTTCATCGTGCCGAAGTTCGTTCCGGACGCCGCGGGCGAGCCGGGCGAGCGCAACGGCATCAAGTGCGGCTCGATCGAACACAAGATGGGCATCCACGGCAATTCGACGTGCGTGATGAACCTCGACAACGCGAAGGGCTGGATGGTCGGCGAGCCGAACAAGGGCCTCAACGCAATGTTCGTGATGATGAACGCCGCGCGCCTGGGCGTCGGCATGCAGGGCCTGGGCCTCACGGAAGTCGCGTACCAGAACTCGCTGACGTACGCGAAGGAGCGCCTGCAGATGCGCTCGCTGACGGGCCCGAAGGCCCCGGACAAGCCGGCCGACCCGATCATCGTGCACCCGGACGTGCGCCGCATGCTGCTCACGCAGAAGGCCTACGCGGAAGGCGCGCGCGCATTCACGTACTGGTCCGCGCTGCAGATCGACAAGGAGCTGTCGCACGGTGACGAAGCGGTGCGCAAGGAAGCGGCCGACCTCGTCGCGCTGCTCACGCCGATCATCAAAGCGTTCCTGACCGACAACGCGTTCGAGTCGACCAACCACGCAATGCAGATCTACGGCGGCCACGGCTTCATCTCCGAGTGGGGCATGGAGCAGTACGTGCGCGACGCGCGGATCAACATGATCTACGAAGGCACGAACTCGATCCAGTCGCTCGACCTGCTGGGCCGCAAGGTGCTCGGCGACATGGGCGCGAAGCTGAAGAAGTTCGGCAAGCTCGTCTCCGAATTCGCGGAAGCCGAAGGCGTGAAGCCGGAGATGGCCGAGTTCATCAACCCGCTCGCCGACATCGGCGACAAGGTGCAGAAGCTGACGATGGAAATCGGCATGAAGGCGATGCAGAACCCGGACGAAGTCGGCGCCGCCGCCGTGCCGTACCTGCGCACGGTCGGCCACCTGGTGTTCTCGTACTTCTGGGCGCGCATGGCGCGTCTCGCCCTCGACAAGGAAGCGTCGGGCGACCCGTTCTACAAGTCGAAGCTCGCGACCGCACGCTTCTATTTCGCGCGCCTGCTGCCCGAGACGGCGGCGACGATCCGCGCCGCGCGCGCCGGCTCGAAGACGCTGATGGAAGTCGACGAATCGCTGTTCTGACGCGAGTCCGGGCGGTGCGCGCCGCGCGCCGCCCGAACGCAACGGTTCCTGGTACTCACTTCGCCGTGCAGCCCTCACAACCCGCGCTGCACGACATTATCCGGAGACATCCCGTGAGCAATTTCCTGATTCGCAAGGTCGCCGTGCTGGGCGCCGGCGTGATGGGCGCGCAGATTGCCGCGCACCTCGTCAACGCGCGCGTGCCGGTGCTGCTGTTCGACCTGCCGGCCAAGGAAGGCCCGAAAAACGCGATCGCGCTGAAGGCGATCGAGAACCTGAAGAAGCTGTCGCCCGCGCCGTTCGGCGTGAAGGACGACGCGAAATACCTCGAAGCCGCGAACTACGAAGACGACATCGCGAAGCTCGCCGAGTGCGACGTCGTGATCGAGGCGATCGCCGAGCGGATGGACTGGAAGCACGACCTGTACAAGAAGGTCGCGCCGCACATCGCACCGAACGCGATCTTCGCGACCAACACGTCGGGACTGTCGATCACGAAGCTGTCCGAAGGTTTCTCGGACGAGCTGAAGTCGCGCTTCTGCGGCGTGCACTTCTTCAACCCGCCGCGCTACATGCACCTCGTCGAGCTGATCCCGACCGCGCACACGCGTCCGGAGATCCTCGACCAGCTCGAGACCTTCCTGACGAGCATCGTCGGCAAGGGCGTCGTGCGCGCGAAGGACACGCCGAACTTCATCGCGAACCGCGTCGGCATCTTCTCGATCCTCGCGGTGATCACCGAAGCCGCGAAGTTCGGCCTGCGCTTCGACGAAGTCGACGACCTGACGGGCAGCCGCCTCGGCCGCGCGAAGTCGGCGACGTTCCGCACCGCGGACGTGGTCGGCCTGGACACGATGGCGCACGTGATCAAGACGATGCAGGACAACCTCGCCGACGATCCGTTCTTCCCGGTCTACCAGACGCCCGCCGTGCTCGCCGAACTGGTGAAGCAGGGCGCGCTCGGCCAGAAGACGGGCGGTGGCTTCTACAAGAAGGAAGGCAAGGCGATCAAGGTGCTCGACGCGAAGACGGGCACGTACGTCGATTCGGGCGCGAAGGCGGATGAAACCGTCGGCCGCATCCTGAAGCGTCCGCCGGCGGAACGCCTGAAGCTGCTGCGCGAGACGGACCATCCGCACGCGCGGTTCCTGTGGTCGATCTTCCGTGACGTATTCCACTACATCGGCGTGCATCTCGAGTCGATCGCCGACAACGCGCGTGACGTCGACCTCGCGATCCGCTGGGGCTTCGGCTGGAACGAAGGCCCGTTCGAAGGCTGGCAGGCTGCCGGCTGGAAGCAGGTCGCCGAGTGGGTGCAGGAAGACATCGCGGCCGGCAAGGCGCTCGCGAACGTGCCGCTGCCGTCGTGGGTGCTCGAAGGCGCGGTTGCGGAGAAGGGCGGCGTGCACACGGCCGAAGGCTCGTGGGCGCCGGCGTCGAAGCGCTTCGTGCCGCGCTCCGATCTGGCCGTCTACGGCAAGCAGGTGTTCCGCGCGCCGCTCGTCGGCGAAGCCGGCGCCGATCCGAAGACGTACGGCAAGACGCTGTTCGAAACCGACGCCGTGCGTGCATGGGTCGACGATCGCGCAGGCGAGGACGACGTCGTGATCGTGTCGTTCAAGTCGAAGATGAACACGATCGGACCGAGCGTGATCGACGGCCTCGTGCAGGCGATCGAACTCGCGGAGAAGGACTACAAGGGCGTGGTGATCTGGCAGCCGACGTCGCTGAAGCTCGGCACGCCGGGCGGCCCGTTCTCGGCCGGTGCGAACCTCGAAGAGGCGATGCCCGCGTTCATGATGGGCGGCGCGAAGGGCATCGAGCCGTTCGTGAAGAAGTTCCAGGAAGGCATGCTGCGCGTGAAGTACGCGAACGTGCCGGTCGTCGCGGCCGTGTCGGGCATCGCGCTCGGCGGCGGGTGCGAGCTGATGCTGCACAGCGCGAAGCGTGTCGTGCACGTCGAGAGCTACATCGGTCTCGTCGAAGTCGGCGTCGGCCTCGTGCCGGCGGGCGGCGGCCTGAAGGAAGCGGCGCTGCGCGCGGCGGATGCGGCAACGGCCGCGAACGCGACCACCGACATCCTGAAGTTCGTCACGAAGTCGTTCGAGAACGCGGCGATGGCGAAGGTATCGTCGTCGGCGCACGATGCACGCGCGATGGGCTACCTGAAGCCGTCCGACACGATCATCTTCAACGTGTTCGAGCTGCTCGACACCGCGAAGAAGGAAGCACGCGCGTTGGCGGCCGTCGGCTACCGTGCGCCGCTGCGCGCGAAGGACGTGCCGGTCGCAGGCCGCTCGGCGATCGCGACGATCAAGGCATCGCTCGTCAACATGCGTGACGGCCGCTTCATCAGCGACCACGACTACCTGATCGCGAGCCGCATCGCCGAAGCCGTGTGCGGCGGCGACGTCGAAGCCGGCAGCCTCGTCGACGAGCAGTGGCTGCTCGCGCTCGAGCGCCGCGCGTTCGTCGAGCTGCTCGGCACGCAGAAGACGCAGGAACGGATCATGGGCATGTTGCAGACCGGCAAGCCGGTGCGTAACTGAGCGAGCGGATAAGGAGCTTCAAATGAGCAAACAACTGCAAGACGCATACATCGTCGCCGCCAGCCGCACCCCGATCGGCAAGGCCCCGCGCGGTGTCTTCAAGAACACGCGCCCCGACGAGCTGCTGGTTCACGCGATCAAGTCGGCGGTCGCGCAGGTGCCCGGCCTCGATACCAAAGTGATCGAGGACGCGATCATCGGCTGCGCGATTCCGGAAGCCGAGCAGGGCCTGAACGTCGCCCGCATGGGCGCGCTGCTCGCGGGCCTGCCGCAGACGGTCGGCGGCGTGACGGTCAACCGCTTCTGCGCGTCGGGCATCACGGCGCTGGCGATGGCGGCGGACCGCATCCGCGTCGGCGAATCGGACGCGCTGCTCGCGGGCGGCTGCGAATCGATGAGCATGGTGCCGATGATGGGCAACAAGCCGTCGATGTCGCCGCACATCTTCGATCGCAGCGAGGATTTCGGCATTGCATACGGGATGGGCCTGACGGCCGAGCGCGTCGCCGAGCAGTGGAAGGTGAGCCGCGAAGACCAGGACGCATTCTCGGTCGAGTCGCACCGCAAGGCGCTCGCCGCGCAGCAGGCCGGCGAGTTCGGCGACGAAATCTCCGCATACACGATCACCGAGCGTTTCCCGAACCTCGCGACGGGCGAAGTCGACGTGAAGACGCGCGAGATCGCGCTCGACGAAGGTCCGCGCGCGGACACGTCGCTCGAAGGCCTCGCGAAGCTGCGCACGGTGTTCGCGAACAAGGGCTCGGTCACGGCCGGCAACAGCTCGCAGACGTCGGACGGCGCGGGCGCGCTGCTGGTCGTGTCGGAGAAGGTGCTCAAGGAATTCAACCTGACGCCGCTCGCGCGCTTCGTGAGCTTCGCGGTGCGCGGCGTGCCGCCGGAAATCATGGGCATCGGCCCGAAGGAAGCGATCCCGGCCGCGCTGAAGGCCGCGGGCCTGAAGCAGGACGATCTCGACTGGATCGAGCTGAACGAGGCATTCGCCGCGCAGTCGCTGGCGGTGATCCGCGATCTCGGCCTCGACCCGTCGAAGGTCAACCCGGTCGGCGGCGCGATCGCGCTCGGCCACCCGCTCGGCGCGACCGGCGCGATCCGCGCGGCGACCGTCGTGCACGGCCTGCGCCGCCGCAACCTGAAGTACGGGATGGTCACGATGTGCGTCGGCACCGGCATGGGTGCGGCGGGCATCATCGAACGCCTGTAAGCGGAGCGGGACAGTAGCGATCACGGTGCGCGAGCCACGAGCTTGCGCACCGTTTTTCATTCCGGAAGAGGAAAGTCAAAGGAGACGGTTGTGGCCGAAATTCAAGTGGAACGCGCCGATGGCGTGATGACGATCACGATCGCGCGCCCGGCGAAGAAGAACGCGCTGACGGCGGCGATGTACCAGACGATGGCCGATGCGCTCGCCGACGCGCAGGAAGACAAGGCGATCCGCGTGATTCTGCTGCGCGGCAGCGACGGCAACTTCAGCGCGGGGAACGATCTCGAGGATTTCCTGAAGGCGCCGCCGAAGGACGAGAACGCGTCGGTATTCCAGTTTCTCGCGCGGATCAGCGGCGCGACCAAGCCGATCGTCGCCGCGGTGCCGGGCATCGCGGTTGGTGTCGGCGTGACGATGCTGCTGCACTGCGATCTCGTCTACGCGGCCGACACCGCGGCATTCTCGCTGCCGTTCGCGCAGCTCGGGCTGTGCCCTGAAGCCGCATCGAGCGTGCTGCTGCCGCGCCTGGCCGGCCATCAGGTCGCCGCTGAAAAGCTGCTGCTCGGCGAAGCGTTCGACGCGCTGGAAGCGCACCGCATCGGCATCGTCAATCGCGTGCTGCCGGCCGCCGAGCTCGACGCATTCGCGGCGAAGCAGGCCGCGAAGCTCGCGGCGCTGCCGGCGTCGTCGCTGCGCGTGACGAAGGCGTTGCTGAAGGAGACGGGCGGGGTGGCCGTTGCCGCGCGGATGAACGAGGAAGCCGGCCACTTCTCCGCGATGCTGCGCGCGCCGGAAGCCCGCGAGGCGATGACCGCGTTCTTCGAGAAGCGCAAGCCGGATTTCCGTCAGTTCGACTGACGGAGCGGCCGGGCGGCCGGCATCAGGCCGTGCCGTAATCGACGTGGCCGGTTTCGCGGCAGAAGCAGACCAGCCGCAGGCCGGCCGCCTTCGCGATCTCGATCGCGAGCGACGACGGCGCGGAGATCGTCGCGACCATCGGGATTCCGACCCGCGCCGACTTGCGCACGAGCTCGTAGCTCGCGCGGCTCGACAGGAACACGAAGCCGTCGGTCGGGTCGGCGCGCGACAGCACGAGCGAGCCGATCAGCTTGTCGAGCGCGTTGTGGCGGCCGACATCCTCGAACGCCATCCGGATCGCGCCTGTTGCGTCGCACCACGCGGCCGCGTGCAGGCCGCCGGTGAGTTGCGTGAGCGCCTGGTGCACCGGCAGCGCGTGCGCCGCGCGCGCGAGCGCGTCGGGCGCGAGGCGCGGGAGAAAGCCGGTGTCGGGCACCCGTTCGGGCGCGAGGTCGAGCAGGTCGATGCTCTCGATCCCGCACACGCCGCAGCCGGTACGCCCCGCGAGCGCGCGGCGACGGTCCTTCAGCGCGGCGAAAGCCTGCTGGACGACCTCCAGATGCACCTCCGCGTGCGGCAGCGATGCATCGGCGTGGAGGATCACCTCGATGTCCTTGATGTCGCTGCCGCGTTCGACGATCCCTTCCGAGATCGCGAAGCCGACCGCGAACGCCTCGAGGTCGCGCGGCGTGCACATCATCACCGCGTGCGAGATGCCGTTGAAGACCAGCGCGACCGGCCATTCCTGGCCGACGTAATCGTGCGCGGTTTCGACGGCGCCGCCGCGCGTGCGGCGCACGGACAGCTCGATCGCGCCGCGCGGTTCTTCTGTTTCAGTCGGTTTCACGAGCACTCCCGTTGATTCGAGGCAGGGCGGCGACGATCGTGTCCGCCGCTCGCGCGCAGAGGTTCTAAAATACCTCAGGCAGGCCGGCCGCGCCGGCATCCGCCACTCAGGTAACGACCATGGGACTCAGCGACGCTCCGCTGCTATTCAATTTCGAACACGATTCGTCGGAAAACCTGACGTACATCCCGATGATCGTGCGTTTCAATCTCGACCGTTTCGGTCTGCGGATTTCACTGGAACAGTGGCAGCTGCTGCCGCTCGAGGACCGCAAGCTGCTCGCACGCTTCCCGGCCGACGACGACACCGCGATCGAGCCCAATTTCGATCACGCGCTGTTCGAAATGCTGCGCACGCACGCCGACCTCGAACCATCGTGGTTCCAGCCCGACGAGCAGCCGAGCTGGCGAGCGACCGATTCGGTGCCGGACGCGCTTGTGCAGCAGAGCGCGCTGGCCGGGCTGCCGGCGCCTGCGCTTGCGCAGTGGCAGCGGCTCGCGCCGTTCCAGCGCTACGTGCTGATGAAGCTGTCGCGCAAGCCGAAGCTCAATCACGACTTCCTGCCCGCGATGCGGGAGTTCGGGCTGACGGCCACGCACTGACGGGCCGCATGCGGCGCCGCAGCGCGGCGCGCGCCGATCAGAGCGGCGGCAGTGGCCGCGGCTTGCGGTCGGGGCCGGTCGCGACGTAGGTGAGCGTTGCTTCTGTGACCTTCACGATTTCGCCCATCAGGCGCATGCGCTGCGCGTACACCTCGACGTCGACCGTCACCGACGTGTTGCCGGTGCGCATGATGGTGGCGTAGAAGCTCAGCAAATCGCCGACGAACACCGGCTGCTTGAACACGAACGAATTGACCGCGACCGTCGCGACGCGGCCGTTCGCGCGCTGGCTCGCGGGGATCGAGCCGGCGATGTCGACCTGCGACATGATCCAGCCGCCGAACACGTCGCCGTGGACGTTCGCGTCGTGCGGTTGCGGGACGACGCGCAGCGCGGGCTGCTTTTGCGGAAGTTCGAGGGTCGAATCGGTCATGGCGGGGGCTTTCATCCTGTAATAAATGCGCCGCCGCGCGCAGGCCAGCCGGCGAGGCCGCCGGCAGCGGCGCGTAG
This sequence comes from Burkholderia sp. BCC1640, assembly GCF_902833125.1. Lineage (NCBI taxonomy): Bacteria > Pseudomonadati > Pseudomonadota > Betaproteobacteria > Burkholderiales > Burkholderiaceae > Burkholderia > Burkholderia sp. BCC1640. Next base: position 62,735 of record NZ_CADFEF010000022.1, read on the forward strand.
CGGCTTCTGCGACAATACAACGTTCGCAAATTGTACGAGAAAGCGGGCGAGCCGGCCGCCATCGCAACGCGTGCCGCGCCGCCGCCGATCCTTCCCCCATGCGCCGATATTCCGCTTCCGGCGAGCCCGCGCCGGCTCAGACCGGGCCTCGCAACGACTGGCAGACCATCCGGTCGCTGCTGCCGTACCTGGCCACCTACAAATGGCGCGTCGCGCTCGCGCTCGGCTGCCTGATCGGCGCGAAGGTCGCGAACCTCGGCGTGCCGGTCGTGATGAAGCGCATCGTCAATCATCTGTCGGCGGTGCAGCAACTCACCGCGCTCGGCCGCGCGGAGCAGTCGGCCGGCATCGTGCTGGCGGGCGGCGTCGGCTTGCTGGTCATCGCCTATGCGCTCGTGCGGCTGTCGACGTCGCTCTTCACCGAGCTGCGCGAGATCCTGTTCTCGAAGGTTACCGAGAGCGCGGTGCGCCAGCTCGCGCTGCAGGTGTTTCGGCATCTGCACGGGCTGTCGCTGCGCTTCCATCTCGAGCGCCAGACAGGCGGCATGTCGCGCGACATCGAGCGCGGCACGCGCGGCATCCAGCAACTGATTTCCTATTCGCTGTACAGCATCCTGCCGACGCTTGTCGAGGTCGGGCTCGTGCTCGGCTTCTTCGTGGTCAAGTACGAGGCGTACTACGCGTACGTGACGTTCGCGGCGCTGGTCACGTACATCGTGTTCACCGTGAAGGTCACCAACTGGCGCACGCACTTTCGCCGCACGATGAACGAACTCGATTCGCGCGCGAACTCGCGGGCGATCGATTCGCTGATCAACTACGAGACAGTGAAGTACTTCGGCAACGAGGAGTGGGAGGCGCAGCGCTACGACGAAAACCTGAAGCGATACCGCAAGGCCGCGATCCGCTCGCAGAATTCGCTGTCGGTGCTGAACTTCGGCCAGCAGGCGATCATCGGCACCGGGCTCGTATTCATCCTTTGGCGCGCGACGCAGGGCGTGCTGGCCGGCAAGCTGACGCTCGGCGATCTCGTGCTGATCAACACGTTCATGCTGCAGCTGTACATCCCGCTGAATTTTCTCGGCGTCGTGTATCGCGAACTGAAGCAGAGCCTCACCGACATGGACCGCATGTTCGGACTGCTGTCGGCCGCGAAGGAAGTCGCGGACGCGCCCGACGCGCGACCGCTCGCGGTGGCCGGCGCGCAGGTCCGCTTCGAGCACGTGAACTTCGCGTACGAAGCGTCGCGGCAGATCCTGCACGACGTGACGTTTACGATCGACGCGGGCACGACGACCGCGGTGGTCGGTCACAGCGGGTCAGGCAAGTCGACGCTGTCGCGGCTGCTGTTCCGCTTCTACGATCTCGACCGGCAGGCGGGCGGTGCGATCCGGATCGACGGCCAGGACATTCGCGACGTCACGCAGGACTCGCTGCGTGCATCGATCGGGATCGTGCCGCAGGACACCGTGCTGTTCAACGACTCGATCTACTACAACATCGCGTACGGCAGGCCGACCGCGAGCCGCGACGAAGTGATCGCGGCCGCGCGCGCCGCGCACATCCACGACTTCATCGAGAGCTTGCCGAAGGGCTATGACACGCCGGTCGGCGAGCGCGGGCTGAAGCTGTCGGGCGGCGAGAAGCAGCGCGTCGCGATTGCGCGCACGCTGTTGAAGGATCCGCCGGTGCTGCTGTTCGACGAGGCGACCTCGGCGCTCGATTCGCGCTCGGAGCGCGCGATCCAGCACGAACTCGACCAGATCGCGCGGCACCGCACGACGCTCGTGATCGCGCACCGGCTGTCGACGGTCGTGCATGCGCAGCAGATTCTCGTGATGGACCACGGGCGGATCGTCGAGCGCGGCACGCACGACGAACTCGTGCGCGCGGACGGGCTGTATGCGCAGATGTGGGCGCTGCAGCAGCAGCGCGCGGCGGCGGGCGGGGAAGCGGCCGAGGCCGCGTGAGCGTGGATGCCGCGCCGGGCGGCGCGGGAACGGTCGGTTCGCCGGCCGTTCGGCATCGGGCGGCGTTGCGCCGTCACGGCCGGGCGCTCCGGCGCAGCATGCTCGGCCTTTGATTCAGGAGCGGCCTGCCGGCGATCGGCCGGGCCGTCATCGGCCTTGCGGGCCCTTGGCCGCCGCGCCCTGTGGCTCGATGGCCAGCCGCGAAACGCTCAGCCTGCGGCGGCACGCAGCCGCGCATCCAGTTCGCCCAGCTGCGCAGGCGTGCCGACGTTCTCCCAGATACCTTCATACAATTCACCGCTCGCGCGGCCGGCCTCGATGGTCGCCTTGAAATACGGCGTCAACGGCCGGTGCGTGCCGGGCACGATGTCGCGGAACATCCGCGTGTCGTACACGCCGATGCTGCCGAACGTGACGCGCGGGGCGCCGGCGAGCGCCAGCCGGCCGTCGTCGCAAAGCACGAAATCGCCGTCCGGGTGGAACGGCGGGTTCGGCACCATCACGAGATGCATCGCGGGCGCGTCGAGCGCGGCCATCCGCGCGGCGCGGGCGGCAAGCGTCCGGTAGTCGAATGCGCAGTACACGTCGCCCGCGACCGCCGCGAACACCGTCGGCCGGTCGTCGTGCTCGAGCAGCGGCAGCGCCTGCGCGATGCCACCGGCGGTTTCCAGCGCGTCGCCTTCGGCCGAATACGCGAGTCGCACACCCCAGCGCGAGCCGTCGCCGAGCGTTGTCTCGAGCTGTTCGCCGAGCCACGCATGGTTGATCACGATCGTTTCGATGCCCGCGCGCGCGAGCGCCTCGATCTGCCAGACGATCAGCGGCTTGCCGCCGACTTCGAGCAGCGGCTTCGGGCGGGTGTCGGTCAGCGGGCGCATCCGCTCGCCGCGCCCGGCGGCGAAAATCATCGCCGTGGTCAGGGTAGTGCTCATGTTCGGCTGAATGTGAGGGCGGTCAGAACGTATAGCCGACGTCGGCCGCGCCCTTGCCCTCGAGCTCGTCGAGCAGCTTCGCGAACGGCACGAGCGGGCGGTAGCGCAGCGCAACCTTGCGCGCGTACGCGAGGAAGCGCGGCAGATCGTTCAGGTAATGCGGCTTGCCGTCGCGGTAGTTGATCCGCGCGAACAGGCCGAGGATCTTGATGTGCCGCTGCAGCCCCATCCATTCGAGCTGGCGGTAGAACTCGCCGAAGTCCGGATCGACCGGCAGGCCGGCCTTCTTGGCCTTTTCCCAGTAATACGCGAAGCAGTCGAGCTCGAACTCCTCGTCCCAGCTGATGAACGCGTCGCGCAACAGCGACACGACGTCGTACGTCAGCGGCCCGTACACGGCGTCCTGGAAGTCGAGCACACCGGGGTTCGGTTCGCAGACCATCAGGTTGCGCGGCATGAAATCGCGCAGCATGAAGCCCTGCGGCTGCGCATGGGCGCTCGCGACCAGCAGTGCGAAGGTGCGGTCGAGCGTGCCGCGCATCGCGTCGGTGACGGGCTTGCCGAGGTGCCGGCCGACGAACCATTCGGGCAGCAGCTCCATCTCGCGGCGCAGGAATGCCTCGTCGAACGGCGGCAGCACGTCGGGCTTCGAGCTCAGCTGGAAGCGGATCAGCGCGTCGAGCGCGTCGCGCATCAACGGGCGCGCCGCGACCGGGTCGGCCGGATCGAGCACCGAGATGTACGACGTGCGGCCGAGGTCGGTCACGAGCATGAAGCCCGCGTCGAAATCGTGGGCCAGCACGTCCGGCACGTGGTCGCCGGCCGCGGCGAGCAACTGCGCGACCTGAACGAATTCGCGACATTTCTCGGGCGGCGGCGCGTCGACCGCGACCAGCGAGCCGCCGGGGCGCGTGGCCGACGCGACCCGGAAATAGCGGCGGAAACTGGCGTCCGACGACGCGGGTGCGAGGGTCGACAGGTCGAGGGCGAAGCGCTCGGCGAGCGGGCGCAGCCACGCGGTCAGTGCGTCGAGGCGGGCGTCAGGCTGGGATGCGGCGGATGGGGGTGTCATGAAACTCGGCGGAGGGGGGAACGTCTTGCCATATAATACCCCACGACTTTTTTGACGCGCCCCGCGTCAGCTTCCGCCGTGCAGGCTCGCCGCCTGTCGCGCCGTCCGCCCGATCGCCTCCCCGGTTTGCGCTCAGCCGCAGTCGCGGTGCGACGGCGCGGCCCGCCGCGCGCGAATGTGCCGTGCAGGTGCGGTTGACAAGGGGCGATTCGCCAAACGATAGATGCCGCCCAAACCGCTATTCCCGAATGTCTTCCCCGGTGACGGGGCGCCGCGCAAACGGCGGCTCGCGCTCGCGCTACTGGCCGTGCCCGGCCTCGTGCCGGCCGTGTCGTACGCGCAGCTGTCGGGCGCGGCCGCGCAGCCGCAGCCGCTCGACTCGCCGTGGGACCTTCGTCTCGCCCCGCAGCTCGAGGATCATCCGCTGAAGGACGGCGCGAAGCCGGCCACCTTCGTGATTGCCGACCATACGAGCGGCACGGCCGATCAGGACCTCGCCGCGAAGGGCTCGGCCGAGCTGCGCCGCGGCGACGCGGTCGTGAAGGCCGACGCGATCCACTACGATCAGGATACCGACATGGCCGATGCGTACGGCCAGGTCAAGGTAGTCAACGGCGGCACGTCGTTCGCGGGCCCTGAGGCGCATCTGAAGGTCGAGGCGAACCAGGGCTTCATGACGGCGCCGAAGTACCACTTCAACGTGACGGGCGGGTCCGGCAGCGCGGAGCGCGTCGACCTGCTCGACAGCGAGCGCTCGGTGTTCGTCAACGGCACCTACACCGCGTGCCAGTGCTCGACGAACCCCGCGTGGTACATCAAGGGCAGCCGTTTCGACTTCGACACGGGCGCCGACGAAGGCACCGCGCGCAACGGCGTGCTGTTCTTCCAGGGCGTGCCGATCTTCGCGAGCCCGTGGATGACGTTCCCGCTGTCGGGCGAGCGGCGAAGCGGCCTCTTGCCGCCGACGTTCTCGATGAACTCGAACAACGGGTTCGAACTGACGCTGCCGTACTACTTCAACATCGCGCCGAACCGCGACCTGACGATCACGCCGCGCATCATCTCGCGGCGCGGCGTGCAGACGGAAGCGACGTTCCGCTATCTGTCGCCGTCGTATTCGGGCACGTTTACGGCCAATTACCTGCCCGACGACCGGCTCGCGCACCGCAACCGCTACGCGATCTACTGGCAGCACCAGCAGAACTTTGGTGGCGGTTTCGGCGGCTACGTGTACTACAACAAGGTCTCGGACGATACGTATCCCGAAGACCTTGGGTCGATGAACCAGTTCGTCAACGGGACGCAGACGCTGTACCAGCAGGAGGCCGGGCTCACGTACAACAACGGCCCGTGGTCGGTGCTCGCGCGCTACCAGCACTGGCAGACGCTGCCGCCGTCGATCGCGCCGTACAGCCGCGAACCGCAGTTGAACGTGAAGTACACGAAGTACAACGTCGGCGGCTTCGACTTCGGCGCGGAAGCCGACTATTCGCGGTTCCGCATCACGACCGCCGATGCGACCGAAGGCGACCGCATCGTCTTCAACCCGTACATCGCATACGGCGTGTACGGCCCCGGCTACTTCGTCGTGCCGAAGGTCCAGTATCACTTCGCGTCGTACGACCTGAACTATCTGTCGTCGCGCACGCCGAACAACCCGAAGCGCTTCACCGAGTCGATTCCGACCGTGAGCTTCGACACGGGCCTGATCTTCGACCGCTCGGTGCGCCTGTTCGGCCAAGACTTCATCCAGACCCTCGAGCCGCGTCTGTACTACGTGTACACGCCGTATCGCGACCAGTCGAACGCGCCGCTGTTCGACACCGCGGAATCGGACTTCGGCCTCGCGGAGATCTACCAGCCGAACACGTTCGTCGGCAACGACCGGATCGCGGACGCGAACCGGATCACGGCCGGCCTGACGTCGCGCTTCATCGATCCGCGCACGGGCGACGAACGCGCGCGCTTCGTGGTCGCGCAGCAGTACTATTTCGCCGACCAGCGCGTCACGCTGAATTCCGGGCAGAGCGCCGTGCTGGCGCGCCACTCGGACCTGATCGTCGGCGCCGCGCTGAAACTCGGCTCCGGCTTCATGTCGGAGACGGCGTTCCAGTACAACCAGAACAACAACCAGCTCGTGAAGTCGAGCGTCGGTTTCGGTTTCAGCCCGGGCGAGCGCCGCGTGATCAACGTCGGCTACCGCTATACGCGTGCGAACACGACGCTCGACAACCAGCCGATCAACCAGTTCCTGGTGTCCGCGCAATGGCCGCTCACGCGACGCCTGTATGCGATCGGCCGCTTCAACTACGACCTGGCCGCCGACCGGGTCGTCGACGGTCTGCTCGGCTTACAATACGACGCGGATTGCTGGGCGCTCGGAGTCGGTGTCCAGCGGTACGCGAACGGCGTGAACACGTCGGGGCAACAGAATTCGTCGACGCGAGTCATGATGCAGCTGACGTTGAAGGGGCTGTCGAGCGTCGACAACGGTCTCGTGGCCGCATTCCGCGCCGGGGTGCCGGGCTACACGCCGCTGCCGTCCGCGCCGCCGCCGATGTCCCGCTTCAGCAATTACGAGTAACGCCGGCTTGTCTGCACCGGTCAGCACGATTTCAATGGAGTATCAGTGGCAATGAAGAAAACCCTTCGTTTCGCGGCAGTCGTGTCCAGCCTCGCCGCGTCCGCCGCGCTGCTCGCCGCCGCGCCGGCCGCGGCGCAGGCGCTTGGTTCGCAAGGCGCGCAGCTCGCCGACGAAGTCGTCGCGGTCGTCAACAACGACGTGATCACGGGCCGCGAACTCGACCAGCGCGTCGGCCTGATCTCGCGCCGGCTGCAGCAGCAGAACGCACCCGTGCCGCCGGCCGACCAGCTGCGCGCGCAGGTGCTGAACCAGATGGTGCTCGAACGCATCCAGGTGCAGAAGGCCAAGGACGACGGGATCCGCATCGACGACGCGACCGTGCAGTCCACGCTGCAGCGCCTCGCGCAGGCGAACGGGATGACGCTCGAGCAGTACCGCGCGCGGATCGTGGCGCAAGGCGTGCCCTGGAGCGTGTTCACGAGCGACGCCCGCACCGAGCTGATGCTGTCGAAGCTGCGCGAGCGCGAGGTCGACGGCAAGATCACCGTGTCGGATGCCGAGGTCGCGAACTACATCGCGAGCCAGCGTGGGCCGAACGCATCGCAGCAGCAGGACCTGCGCTTCCAGCACATCTTCATCAAGGCACCGACCAACGCGCCGCAAGCCGACATCGAAGCCGCGCAGAAGAAGGCTGAAGCGCTGCTGCAGCAGGCCACGTCGGGCGCCGATTTCGAGAAGCTCGCGAAGAACAATTCGGAAGCGAACGACGCGAAGAAGGGCGGCGACCTCGGCTTCAAGGCGCCGGGCGCGCTGCCGGCCGACGTCGTCGACGCCGCATCGAAGCTGCGCCCGGGCCAGGTCAACCCGACGCTGATCCGCGTGCCGGATGGCTTCGAGATCGTGCGTCTCGTCGACCGCCGCCAGAGCCAGGGCGCGACCGCCGCAGCACCGAAGATCGTCCAGACGCACGTGCGCCACATCCTGTTGCGCGTCGGCGAAGGCAAGTCGGAAGGCCAGGCGCGCCAGCAGCTGCAGGACATCCGCCGCCAGGTCGAGGCGGGCGGCGATTTCGCGAAGTTCGCGCGCACCTACTCGCAGGACGGTTCGGCGTCGCAGGGCGGCGATCTCGGCTGGATCAGCCCGGGCGAGACCGTGCCGGAATTCGAGCGCGCGATGAACAATCTGCAGGACGGCCAGATCAGCCAGCCGATTCGTACCGAGTACGGCTACCACCTGATCCAGGTGATGGAGCGCCGCGAAGCGGAAGGCTCGGTGCAGCAGCAGATGGATATCGCGCGCCAGGCGATCGGCCAGCGCAAGGCCGAGCAGGCGTACGCCGACTGGCTGCGCGAGCTGCGCGATTCGTCGTACGTGCAGTACAAGATCGGCGGCGTCGGCCCGGCGAACTGAGCGAGCTTCGCATGACGGCATCCGCGCTGCAGATCGCGATCACGACCGGCGAACCCGCGGGTGTTGGCCCGGAGCTGACCGTGCAGGCGTTGCAGGATGCCGCGCAGCGCTGGCCGGGCGCGCATTTCACCGTGCTCGGCGACGCCGCGCTGCTCGACGCGCGCGCGGCGGCCGTCGGTGCCGATCGTGCAGTGCTCGCCGGCGGTGGGCCGGTGTCGGTCGAGCACCATCCGCTCGCTGTGCCCGCACGGGCCGGCAAGCTCGATGCGGCCAATGGCCGCTACGTGCTCGCGCTGCTCGATGCCGCGATCGACGGTGCGATGGCGGGCCGGTTCGACGCGATCGTCACCGCACCGCTGCAGAAGAGCACGATCAACGATGCCGGCGTAGCGTTTACCGGCCATACCGAATACCTTGCGGAACGCACGCACACGCCGCGCGTCGTGATGATGCTGGCGGGCACCGGCGAGCGGCCGCTGCGCGTCGCGCTCGCGACCACGCACCTGCCGCTGAAGGACGTGTCGGCCGCGCTGACGATCGACGGGCTCGTCGAGACGTTGGCGATCGTCGATCGCGACCTGCGGCGTGACTTCGGCCTCGCCGCGCCGCGCATCCTCGTGACGGGGCTGAACCCGCATGCGGGCGAGAACGGCTATCTCGGGCGCGAGGAGATCGACGTGATCTCGCCGGCGCTCGCGCGCGCGCAAGCGCAGGGCATCGACGCGCGCGGCCCGTATCCGGCCGATACGCTGTTCCAGCCGCGCTATCTCGAGGATGCCGATTGCGTGCTCGCGATGTTCCACGATCAGGGCTTGCCCGTGCTGAAGTATGCGACCTTCGGTGAGGGCATCAACGTCACGCTCGGGCTGCCGATCATCCGCACGTCGGTCGATCACGGCACCGCGCTGGATCTGGTCGGCACGGGCCGTGCGGATCCGGGCAGCATGGTCGCCGCGCTCGATACGGCCGTCACGATGGCGCGCCATCGCCGCGCGGCCTGACGCGCACGGCCCCAGTCCTGACTTCATTCGTCGTATTTTTCGTTTTTCTCAGTCGATGTCGAACAGCAGACAGCACCAAGGCCACTTCGCGCGCAAGCGCTTCGGGCAGAACTTCCTCGTCGATCACGGCGTGATCGACTCGATCGTCGCGACGATCGGCCCCGCGCGCGGCCAGCGAATGGTCGAGATCGGCCCCGGCCTCGGTGCGCTGACCGAGCCGCTGATCGCGCGTCTCGCGACGCCCGAGTCGCCGCTGCACGCGGTCGAGCTCGACCGCGACCTGATCGGGCGCCTGAAGCAGCGCTTCGGCGCACTGCTGGAGCTGCACGCGGGCGATGCGCTCGCGTTCGACTTCGGCTCGCTCGCGGCGCCCGGCGACAAGCCGTCGCTGCGGATCGTCGGCAACCTGCCGTACAACATTTCCAGCCCGCTGCTGTTTCACCTGATGACGTTCGCCGGTGTGGTCATCGACCAGCATTTCATGCTGCAGAACGAGGTCGTCGAACGGATGGTCGCGGAGCCGGGCACGAAGGCGTTCTCGCGGCTGTCGGTGATGCTGCAGTACCGCTACGTGATGGACAAGATGCTCGACGTGCCGCCGGAGTCGTTCCAGCCGCCGCCGAAGGTCGATTCGGCGATCGTCCGGATGATTCCGTACGAGCCGCACGAACTGCCGGACGTCGATCCCGTGCTGCTCGGCGAAGTGGTCACGGCAGCGTTCTCGCAGCGTCGGAAGATGCTGCGCAACACGCTCGGCGACTACCGCGAGACGATCGATTTCGACGGGCTCGGCTTCGACCTCGCGCGACGCGCGGAGGATGTGAGCGTGGCCGAATATGTCGGCGTCGCGCAGGCCCTGGCGAAGGTGCGCAAGGCCGCGGAGTAGCAGGGCCACGCGGGCAACGCACGAGGTGCCCGCCGGCTCGAGATTCATGAGGCTGTCCTGACGGGCAGCCTTTTTTGTTTTTCCGCGCCGTTCTCGTCGAGGTCTGACCGCGGCCGGGCGGCGTTACGCGCGCCCTCGCGGCGGCACGTTGACGAGCGCGATCCCGGTCAGCACCAGCGCGGCCGCGGACATGAAGCGCCAGCCGACCGATTCGCCGAGCAGCAGCACGCCGAACGCGACGCCGAACAATGGCGACAGGAACGTGAACACCGACAGCCGCGACGCGCTGTAGCGCGTCAGCAGCCAGAACCACGACAGATAGCTGACGAACGCGACGATCACCGACTGGTATGCGAGGCTCGCGAGCGCGATCGGCGTGACCTGCGCGAACGACGTCTGGCCGAGTAGCGCGGCGAGCGCGATCAGCACGACGGCCGACACCGCGAGCTGGTAGAACAGCGTCTTGCTCGCGCTGGCCCGCGCGAGCGACGTCGAACGCACGACGACCGTCGTCGCGGCCCACATCGCGCCGCCGAGGATGCCGAGCGCGTCGCCGGCGAGCCCGGCCAATACCGATGCGCCGGGCGCGCGCGGCTTGAGGAAGCCGTCCGCGAACGCGAGCGCGATGCCGGCGAACGCGAGGCCGACGCCGGCCCACTGGACGCGCTGCAGCCGCTCGCCCGGTGCGAACAGGTGCAGGCCGAGCGCCGTGAAGCACGGGGCCGTGTACAGGAAGATCGCCATGTGCGACGCGCTCGTCAGCGTCAGCCCGAAGAACACGCAGACGAACTCGCCGGCGAACAGCGCGCCCGCCGCGATGCCCGCGCCGAGCGTGCCGTCCGCGCGGAACAGCGGCGTGCCGCGCGAGCGAGCCCAGCCCCACAGCAGGAGCGCGGCGATCACCGAGCGCAGCCCGGCCTGGAACATCGGCGGGATCGCCGCGTTCGTGCTCTTGATCGCGACCTGCTGGAAGCCCCAGATCGCGCACAGCAGGAGCATCACGCCGATGGCGCGCGTGTCGAGCGCGCGGCGCGCGGGCGTGCCGGCGAGCGCGGTCATCGGCGGACCTCGCCGATGCGGCGGGAAGGGGGCACGGACAATGGCAGCGGCGGACGGAGGTCGGGTCCGGCGCGCTCGATTCGGCGGTTTCGCACGGCAGGCTGTGTGGCTGATTGAGGTGGTGGTCGCGTTCAAGCGGCGGACGGCATGCCCGCTTTTGGTGCGAGGTGGGAGGATGTTACCCGATCGATGGACTTGCGGGGTGCTGTCGGGTGCGGTGATGACTGCCGCCGCACGGGCATCGGGCTCGCCGTCCGGAAGCCGGTATCGGCCGACGGCGGACGGGGCGCCGACGGCGGGATTCACCCGACTCCGGTAGAATTTCCGCTTCTGGAAAGTCCCCACAGGAGTACAACACATGCGTTTGCTGCATACGATGCTGCGAGTCGGCGATCTCGACCGCTCGATCAAGTTCTACACCGAATTGCTCGGCATGAAGCTGCTGCGTCGCGAGGATTATCCGGAAGGCAAGTTCACGCTCGCGTTCGTCGGCTATGAAGCGGAAAGCACGGGCACCGTGATCGAGCTGACCCATAACTGGGATACGCCGTCCTACGATCTCGGCAACGGCTTCGGCCATCTGGCGGTGGAAGTCGACGACGCGTACGCGGCCTGCGACAAGATCAAGGCGCAAGGCGGCAAGGTGACCCGCGAAGCGGGTCCGATGAAGCACGGCACGACCGTGATCGCTTTCGTCGAGGATCCGGACGGCTACAAGATCGAGTTCATCCAGAAGAAGGCGCACTGAGCGCGGGATGAGCGGCGCGCGACGCACGATGGGCGTGGCGCGCAAAGAAAACGGGCGATGCGGAATCCGCATCGCCCGTTCGCATTTTCGGTGCGACCGATCGCGTTACAGCGACGGCAGCAACTCGGGCGGGTGATGCTTGAGCGTGTGCCGCGCTTCGCGGAATTCCGGGAAGATCGACTCGACGGTCTGCCAGAAGGCCGGGCTGTGGTTCATTTCGCGCAGGTGCGACAGTTCGTGCGCGACGACGTAGTCGATGATCGACATCGGGAAATGGATCAGCCGCCAGTTCAGCCGGATCTTGCCGTCGCTCGAGCAGCTGCCCCAGCGCGTCGCGGCCGACGACAGCGCGTACATCGAATACGTGACGCCGAGCATTTCCGCATAGACGACGAGGCGTTCGCCGAAGATCCGCTTCGCTTCGCCCTGCAGCCAGCCCTGCACGCGATCCTTGATCTGCTGCATGTCGGCTTGCGCGGGCAGCGGCAGCGACAGCCGCTGCGCATCGGCGTCGAAGGCGACCGCACCGGCGCCGAGCGCGATCGTGATCGTCTTGCCGAGATACGGGAGTTGCGCACCGTCGCGCCAGTCGATCTGCGGCAGCGCACGCTGCTCGGTGCGGGTTTTCCACTCCGCGAGCTTCGCGAAGATCCAGCGCTGCTTCTCGGCGATGGCCGCTTCGATGTCGGCGAGCGTGACCCAGCGCGGCGCGGTGATTGACAGCCCGCTGCCGTCGATCGTGAAGCCGATCGTGCGGCGCGCGGAGCGCTTCAGCCGATATTCGAGCACACGGCTGTCGAGTGCGAACGTGCGGACGCGGGAGCGATCGGGCGCGGGGCCCGGATCGAGCGGCGCCGTGGGCACCGCGGGGGCCGTGGCCGCTTCAGGCGGCGAGGGCGGTGCGGCGGGCGCCGACGGTGCCGGCGATGCCGTCGGCCCGTCGAAGAGCGGCAGATCCATCTGGCGATGATCGAGGGCCACGACGGCAGGCCGTGGCCGCGGACGCTTTTTCATCAGTTCGCTTCGTTTCGTCGTTCGCAACGGCTGCAATCCGGGTGATTCAGACGCGCGCGGCATCGCGCGCGCCGGCATTGCCCGGCTGGCGATAGGCATCGGGATCGATGCGGCGCATTTCCGCTTCGATCCATGCTTCGACCTGCGAGTTCAATACGTCGGGCGTCTTGCCGTCGACGGGAATCGGCTTGCCGATCGACACGGTGACGACGCCCGGGAATTTCGTGAACGAATTGCGCGGCCACACGCGACCTGCATTGTGCGCGATCGGCACGACCGGCGTGCCGGTTTCGATCGCGAAGCGCGCGCCGCCCGTCTTGTACTTGCCCTGCTTGCCGACCGGCGTGCGCGTACCTTCCGGGAACATGATCATCCAGGCACCTTCCGACAGGCGCTTCTTGCCCTGACGGATCACCGACGCGAACGCGTTCTTGCCTTCCTTGCGGTTGATGTTGACCATGTGCAGCAGCCCGAGCGCCCAGCCGAAGAACGGCACGTACAGCAGTTCGCGCTTGAACACGTAGCAGAGCGGCTTCGGCATCAGCGCCGGAAACGCGAGCGTCTCCCACGCCGACTGGTGCTTCGACAGCAGCACGGCCGGGCCGTCGGGCAGGTTTTCCATCCCTTCGATCCGGTAGCGGATGCCGTTCAGCCAGCGCACGACCCACAGCGTCGACTTGCACCAGCCGGCCGCCATCCAGTAGCGCGCGTCGGGACGCATGAACGGGAACGCGATAAAGCACGCGGTGGCGTAAGGCACCGTGTACACGATGAAGTAGATCAGCAGCAGCAGGGAGCGGACGAAGCGCATCGGCGTGGGTCTGACAGTAGGGAGGATGCGCGCGGCGGCCGCATCACTCGTGTTCGTGTGAAAGGAAGTCGAGCGCGAATGCGCGCAGGTCGTCGTGGACCTTCGTGCCGTCCGGCAGATTGCCCGCGGCGAGCGTCTTCTTGCCCTTGCCGGTCAGCACGAGGTGCGGCTTGAAGCCGACCGCGACGCTGGCCTGCAGGTCGCGCAGCGAATCGCCGACGGCCGGCGTGTGACCGGGGTCGACCTCGAAGCGCTCCGCGATCATCTGCATCATGCCGGGCTTCGGCTTGCGGCAGTCGCAGTGGTCTTCCGACACGTGCGGGCAGAAGAACACCGCGTCGATGCGCGCGCCGACGGCGGCCGCCGCGCGATGCATCTTCAGGTGCATCGCGTTGAGCGCGGCCATGTCGAACAGCCCGCGGCCGATGCCGGACTGGTTGGTCGCGACGACCACGCGATAGCCCGCGTGGTTGAGTCGTGCGATCGCCTCGAGGCTGCCGGGTAGCGCGATCCACTCGTCGGGCGTCTTGATGAACGCGTCAGAATCGACGTTGATCACGCCGTCCCGGTCGAGGACGACGAGCTTGCGGTTGGGGCTGGTCGGCATCGTTCGGCCCTTATGCGGCGAGCTTCGAGATGTCGGCGACGCAGTTCATCTGCTGATGCAGCGCGGACAGCAGCGCGAGACGGTTCGCGCGCAGCGCGGGGTCCTCGGCGTTGACCATCACGTCGTTGAAGAACGTGTCGACCGGCGCGCGCAGCGCGGCGAGCGCCGACAGCGCGCCCGTGTACGCACGCGCCTCGAGCTGCGACTGCACGTGCGGCGTCACGGCCGCGAGCTGTTCGTGCAGCGCCTTTTCGGCGGCCTCGACGAGCAGCGTCGGCTGCACGGCACCGTTCGCGCCGCCTTCCGACTTCTTCAGGATGTTCGAGATCCGCTTGTTCGCGGCCGCGAGCGCTTCGGCTTCCGCGAGGCGCGTGAATTCGCGCACCGCGTCGAGGCGCGCGACGAGATCGTCGACGCGCGTCGGGTTCAGGCTCAGCACCGCGTCGACTTCGCCGGCCGTGTAGCCGCGCTCGCGCAGCAGGCCGCGCAGGCGGTCCATGAAGAACGCGAGGATCGCGTCGGTCGATTCCGCGACGCCCGGCACGCCTTCGAAGCGTGCGTGGGCCGTGCGCAGCAGCGACACGAGATCGAGCGGCAACTGCTTCTCGACCAGCAGGCGCAGCACGCCGAGCGCGTGACGGCGCAGCGCGAACGGATCCTTCTCGCCGGTCGGCGCGAGGCCGATGCCCCAGATGCCGACGATCGTCTCGAGCTTGTCGGCCAGCGCGACGGCGGTGGACACCGGCGTGGTCGGCAGCGCGTCGCCGGAGAAGCGCGGCTGGTAGTGCTCGGCGCAGGCGAGCGCGACGTCGTCGGGTTCACCGTCGTGGCGCGCGTAGTACGTGCCCATCGTGCCCTGCAGTTCCGGGAACTCGCCGACCATGTCGGTCAGCAGGTCGGCCTTCGCGAGGCGCGCGGCGCGCTTCGCGTGCGCGGCGTCGGCGCCGATCGCGGGCGCGATCTCGCCGGCCAGCGCTTCGAGGCGCTCGACGCGCGCGAGCGCCGAACCGAGCTTGTTGTGATAGACGACGTTCGCGAGCAGCGGCACGCGGTCGGCAAGCGGCTTCTTCTTGTCCTGCTCGAAGAAGAACTTTGCGTCGGCGAGGCGCGGGCGCACGACGCGCTCGTTGCCTTCGACGATCTCGTCCGGCGTCTTCGTCTCGATGTTCGACACGATCAGGAAGCGCGAGCGCAGCTTGCCGGCGATGTCGGTCAGCGCGAAATACTTCTGGTTCGTCTGCATCGTGAGGATCAGGCATTCCTGCGGAACCTGCAGGAATTCGTCCTCGAAGCGGCACGGATAGACGACCGGCCATTCGACCAGCGACGTCACTTCGTCGAGCAGCGATTCGGGCATCACGACGGTGTCGCCGTTCGCGTGCTCGTTCAGCTGCGTGCGGATCGTTTCGCGGCGATCGGCGAAGTGCGCGATCACGCGGCCCTTGTCGCGCAGCGTGTCGGCATACGCGCGTGCGTGCTGGATCGCGACGAGGCCGTCGGACAGGAAGCGGTGGCCGAGCGTGGTGTCGCCGGCGTCGACGCCAAACGCCGTGACGGGCACGATCCGATCGTCGTGCAGCACGGTCAGGCGGTGCACCGGGCGCACGAACTTCACGTCGGAGCCGTCCGGGCGCTGGTAGGTCATGACCTTCGGGATCGGCAGCTTCTCGAGCGTTTCGTCGAGCGCGGCCTGCAGCCCGTCGGCGAGCGTCACGCCGGCGGCCGAGTAGTTGACGAAGAACGCTTCGGCCTTGCCGTCCTGCGCGCGCTCGAGATCGGCGATCGACAGGTTCGGATGACCGAGCGCCGCGAGCTTCTTCGCGAGCGGGGCGGTCGGCTTGCCTTCGGCGTCGAGCGCGACCGACACGGGCAGGACCTTTTCGCGGACCTGCTTTTCCGGTGCGACGGCGCGCACGTTCTGCACGACGACCGCGAGGCGGCGCGGCGTGGCGTAGCGTTCGAATACGAGGTCGCCTTCGACGAGGTCGCGCGCCGCGAGGCGTTGCGCGAGACCTTCGGCGAATGCGTCGCCGAGGCGCGCGAGGGCCTTCGGCGGCAGCTCTTCGGTCAGCAGTTCGACGAGCAGGGGGGCGGGATGATTGTGCGTCATGTCTGGAATAAATCTCGTCTCGTCAGTCCTGATCGATCTTGCGTTCGACCTTGAGCGGCGGCGCCCATGCCGGCTGGGCGGCGTCCTGGGCGTCGGTGGTGAGGCCCGGCACGCCCGGCGGGTTGCCGAGCATCGGGAAGCCGAGCTTCTCGCGCGAGTCGTAGTAAGCCTGCGCGACGAGACGCGACAGCGCGCGGATGCGGCCGATGTACGCCGCACGTTCCGTCACCGAGATCGCACCGCGCGCGTCGAGCAGGTTGAACGTGTGGCCGGCCTTCAGCACGAGTTCGTACGCGGGCAGCGCGAGCTGCGCGTCGATCATCTTCTTTGCTTCCGCTTCGTAGCTGTTGAAGAACGTGAACAGCAGGTCGACGTTCGCGTGCTCGAAGTTGTAGGTCGACTGCTCGACCTCGTTCTGGTGGTAGACGTCGCCGTACGACAGGCGGCGCAGCTCGGGGCCGTTCGGGCCCTGCTCTTCCCACTCGGTCCACACGAGGTCGTACACGTTCTCGACCTTCTGCAGGTACATCGCGAGGCGCTCGAGGCCGTAGGTGATCTCGCCGAGCACGGGCTTGCAGTCGAGGCCGCCGACCTGCTGGAAATACGTGAACTGCGTGACTTCCATCCCGTTCAGCCACACTTCCCAGCCGAGGCCCCACGCGCCGAGCGTCGGGTTCTCCCAGTCGTCTTCGACGAAGCGCACGTCGTTCTGCTTCAGGTCGAAGCCGAGCGCTTCCAGCGAGCCGAGGTACAGGTCGAGGATGTTTTCCGGCGCCGGCTTGAGCACGACCTGGTACTGGTAGTAATGCTGCAGGCGGTTCGGGTTCTCGCCGTAGCGGCCGTCCTTCGGGCGGCGCGACGGCTGCACGTAGGCGGCGCGCCACGGCTCGGGGCCGACCGCGCGCAGGAACGTGTGAACGTGCGACGTGCCCGCGCCGACTTCCATGTCGATGGGCTGGAGCAGGGCGCAACCCTGCTTGTCCCAGTAGGACTGCAGCGTCAGGATGATTTGCTGAAACGTAAGCATGAAGAGCCTTCGTGGCGCTGGCGCTCCGTTGCGGGCGGCGCTCCGGGCGGGGCCCGGAGGGTCGGCTCGCGCGGCGGCGCGGCTTGTTAGTGTGCTGAAACGTGCAATTTTACCGGATCGGCGGGCGGATGCGGCCGGAACGCGGACGAAGGGGCTGCCGGCGGTGTTTCGGCGAGCCGTGCGCAGCCTGTGCGCGGGTTGCCGGTATCGCGGTGCGTCGGGCCGGCGGCGTTGCGATGCGCTGGTGGCACCGCCTGCCGCGCCGCGTTGCGCGGGCGTTAAGATGCGCGTATCGAAGTGCGCGCGACGCCTGCCGCGCGACCGATTTTCCACTCCGGACCGCATGGACGATTCGAACGACCTCCTCATTCCGCTGATGCCGCCGCTGCTCGCGCTGCTCGGGCAGGCTGCCGACGCGCAAGCGCGCGGCGAGCACGGCGCGCACGCACTTTGGCTCGCCGCCGCCGGCCATCTGCACGCGGTCGACACGGCTGCGCTCTCGCAGCTGACCGTGAAGCTCGTCGCGCGGCAGCGCACGGCCGACGCGCTCGCGCTGGCCGAGTGCGCGGTGCGCATTTATTCGGACGCCGGAGCCCGTTTCAATCACGGCTACGCACTGCAGATGCTCGGCCGTCACGCGGAGGCCGTCGCGCCATACCGCGCCGCCTATGCGCTCGATCCGCGCTGGCCGTCGCTGCGCAACAACCTGGCGATCGCGCTGCGGCTGTCGGGCGGCGACCGCCGCGAGGAAATCGCGCTGCTCGACGCAGCCGTGGAAGCCGACCCGCACGACGTGCAGGCGTGGATCAACCTGATCGTCGCGCGGCTCGCGACGCTCGACCTCGACGGCGCGCTCGCCGGTGCGGCACGGCTTGCGGAGATCGCGCCCGACAATGCGCTCGCGCTGAACAACATCGCGATGGCGATGAAGGAGGCGCAGCGCTGGGACGACGCCGAGCGCTACGCGGCGCGCGCGTGCGAACTGGCGCCCGACGACGCGTCGTTCCGTTTCAACCTCGCGATCATCCAGCTCGTGCGCGGCAACTATGCGGCCGGCTGGCGCGGCCACGAGGCACGCTGGGACGGCGCCGGCGAGCTGCGCGGCCGCCGGCCGGCGCTGCCCGGCCCGCGCTGGCAGGGCGAGCCGCTCGCGGGCAAGACGCTGCTCGTCTGGGGCGAGCAGGGGCTCGGCGACGTGCTGCAGTTCGCGCGCTTCGTCGTGCCACTCGCGGAGCGCGTGCACCGCGAGGGCGGCCGGCTCGCGTGGAACACGTTTCCGCAAGTGGGCACGTTGATGCGGCGCAGCCTCGGCGCGCACGCGGACGCATTCAGCGCGGGCGGCGGCGTCGACGAGCTGCCTGCCTTCGACTACGAAGTGCCGCTCATCGGCCTGCCGCTGATGCTCGGGATGGAGACGTCGACGCTCGGCGCGTCGGTGCCGTACCTGCATGCCGATCCGCACGCGCGCGATGCATGGCGGGCGCGGCTCGCGGGCGACGGCCGGCTGAAGGTCGGGCTCGTGTGGACGGGCAGCGCGGGGCACCAGCGCAATCCGTTCCGGCGCGTCGGGCTCGAACGCTACGCCGATGCATTTCGCGGTATCGACGGCGTCGCGTTCCATTCGCTGCAGCCGGGAGCGGACGCTGATGTCGCCGCGGCGCGCGCGGCCGGTTTCGCGATCGAGGACTTCACCGCCGAACTGAAGAGTTTCGACGATACGGCCGCGTTCATCGGCGCGCTGGATCTGGTGATCACGGTGTGCACGTCGGTCGCGCACTTGTCGGGCGCGCTCGGCGCGCGCACCTGGGTGCTGCTCGACGTGAATCCGCACTGGCCGTGGCTGCTCGAGCGCACCGACAGCCCGTGGTATCCGACCGCGACGCTTTACCGGCAGCCGACGTTCGGCGCATGGGCGCCGGTGATGGAAGCGCTCGGGCGGGATCTGCGCGGCCTGGCCGCGGACGCGAAGCGGAGCGGCTGAGCGGCCGCCGCACCGCGTGCGACGGCCGCCCGATGCGTCAGGCGTCGCGGTCGTCGCCGGCCTTTGCGCCGTTGCGGCGGCGCAGGCCCGGCCCGAACGTGAAGCCGAACGCGAGCAACACCAGCGACACCGCGAGCACGATGTTGTTGCCGCTCGTCACGTAAGGCGTGAAGCCGCTCGTGCCTTCGATGCGCACGTCGAGCGAGCCGATCGTGAACGGCTTCAGCTGGCCGAGCACTCGGCCGTGCGCGTCGATCGCGGCCGTCATCCCCGTGTTGGTCGAGCGCAGCATCGGCCGGCCCGTTTCGAGCGCGCGCATCCGCGCGATCTGCAGATGCTGGTCGAGCGCGATCGTGTCGCCGAACCACGCGAGGTTCGTCACGTTGACGAGCACGCCGGGCGGTTTCGGGTTGTCGCGGATCGTCGCGGCGATTTCCTCGCCGAACAAGTCCTCGTAGCAGATGTCGGCCATCACCGGCTGGTTGTGCACGAGGAACGGCTTCTGCACCGGCGCGCCGCGCGCGAAGTCGCCGAGCGGCATCTTCATCAGGTCGACGAACCAACGGAAGCCCCACGGAATGAATTCGCCGAAGGGCACGAGATGGTGCTTGTCGTAGTGATAGATGTCGCGCGAATGCGGCGTCACGCCGTACAGGCTGTTCGTGTAGTCGACGTAATGACCGTCCGGCGTCACCGACGCGCCGACCGCGCCGAACAGCACGGCCGAGCCCGTCGTGTCGCTGAACTTGCGGATCGCGACGGCGAACGGCTCGGGCAGCTCCTGGATCATCACCGCGATCGCGGTCTCCGGCGTGACGATCAGGTCGGCCGGCTTCTCGACGATCATCTGCGTGTACATCTTGATCGCCGCGTCGATGCCTTCCTGCTCGAACTTGATGTCCTGCTTCACGTTGCCCTGCAGCAGCCGCACCGTGAGCGGCGCGTTCGCGGGCACGGTCCACGTGGCCTGCGACAGCCCGATGCCGGCCGCGACGAGCGCGACGGCGATGCCGGCCGGCGCGACGACGCGCACGCGCGCATTGCCGGCGCCGCTGGATTCGGATGTGGGCGACCGGCGCGCGGCGACGAGCGCCTGCACGACCAGCGCGGCGAACAGCGCGAGCACCCACGCGATCCCGTACACGCCGACGACCGGTGCGAAGCCCGCGAACGGGCCGTCGACCTGCGGATAGCCGCTCGCGAGCCACGGAAAGCCGGTAAACACGGTGCCGCGCAGCCATTCGCCGAGCGCCCATGCGCTCGCGAAGGCGAACGCGCCGTGCCAGGTCGGCGAGAACGGCCGCGGATCGGGTTCGCGGCGATGCCACGCATGGCCCGCGCAGAACGACCAGAGCCCCGCCGAGAACGCCGGGTACAGCGACAGGTAAAGCGAGAACAGCACCAGCGCGCCGCCCGCGAGCGGCGCGGCCATTTCGCCGTACACGTGCATGCTGATGTACAGCCACCAGATGCCGCTGATGAAGTTGCCGAAGCCGAACGCGCCGCCGGTGAGCGCGGCGCCGCGCCAGCTCGACGTGCGCGTCAGCTGCGCGAAAAACCAGACGAATACGGCGAGCTGCAGCCAGCCGCCGTGCGGGGTCGGTGCGAAGCTGAGCGTATTGGCCGCGCCGGCGAGCAGAGCGGCCGGATAGTGCCAGCGCGGCAGCGTGCGGCCGGGGGCCGGCGCAAAAAGGCCGCCAGCCGGGCGGGACGGGATCGGATCGTCCATGTGAAGCGAAAAAGGGCGAGCGGTTGAAGGAGACGCGGCCGGCGCGAGACGGTCAGTCCTCGTGCGAGGTTTCGGCGCGGCGGCTCGCGAGCGGGTTGCGGCGCACCAGCAGCACGTGGACCTGGCGCGCATCGCCGCGCTGGATCTCGAACACGAGGTTGCCGAGCTGCAGCTTCTCGCCGCGGTGCGGCACGCGGCCGAAGTGATGGGTGATCAGTCCGCCGATCGTGTCGACCTCGTCGTCGGGGAAGTCGGTGCCGAACGTTTCGTTGAACTGTTCGATCTCGGTGAGGGCGCGCACGCGGTAGCGGCCGTCCGGTCCCGAGATGATGTTGCCGGCTTCCTCGTCGAAGTCGTATTCGTCCTCGATGTCGCCGACGATCTGCTCGAGCACGTCCTCGATCGTGATCAGGCCCGCGACGCCGCCGTATTCGTCGACGACGATCGCGAGGTGGTTGCGGTTCACGCGGAAGTCGTGCAGCAGCACGTTCAGGCGCTTCGATTCGGGAATGAATACGGCGGGACGCAGCATCCCGCGCACGTCGAATTCCTCTTCGGCATAGAAGCGCAGCAGGTCCTTCGCGAGCAGCACGCCGATGACGTTGTCGCGGTTCTCCTCGTACACGGGGTAGCGCGAGTGCGCCTTCTCGAGGACGAACGGGATGAAGTCTTCGGGCTTGTCGGCGATGTTGATCGCGTCCATCTGCGCGCGCGGCACCATGATGTCGCGGGCGCACAGGTCGGACACCTGGAACACGCCTTCGATCATCGACAGCGAATCGGCGTCGATCAGGTTGCGTTCGTGGGCGTCCTGGAGGATTTCCAGCAGCTCGGTCCGGGATTCCGGCTCGGGCGAGATGAAGTCGGTCAGGCGCTCGAGCAGCGAGCGCTTTTCTTGCGGTTTGTCGGTGAGCTTACGACTGGGATACGAATCGTTCATGGTGGTGCGCCCGGGTCATGCCGGAGCGCGCGGTCACGGAGTAGGCAAGGATACACCAAGGGCATGGCGCGGCCGTGTCACACCGGCCGTCCGGCCAGGGCATGCGGTGCGCGAGCCCCGCTCGGGAACGGCCGCGCCGGGCGCGGCGCCGTCCTTCGTCTCCATCCTATCTCAGAAAGGCGCGGCGGGGCAGCGGCGGCAAAAAAGCGGGGGCGACCGGCCGGGCTGCCGGCGTCAGCGGCATTTCGTCGCGTGCGGGACACGCCGGGCCGACATTCGGACCCTCAGAAGCGCATGCCGGCAGAGCAGCCGCCGGCAGCCGCGCCGTTGGTCGCGGCGCCGCCGCAGCCGAGGATGCCGCAGCCGGACAGCGCAACGCTCGCGGCGACGAGCAGCACGGCCAGCGTGATGCGCGATTTGCGTGACGGTTTCATGAGCGCGGAGCCTCCTTCGCGTGCACGAGCGGCGCGGGCCGGCTGGTCGAGCTTCACCGGCATCGCGCGAGCAGCCCTTCCAGCGCGCGATCGGGGATGCCGCTCGCGCGCAGCGCGTCCACCGTGCGGCTCACGTAGTCGAGTGTCGTGCCGTAGCGGCCGGCCGCGCAGCTGAACACTTCCTTGACGACGGGGTCGCTCAGCTTGCCGGTGTAAGTGGGTACGTCGCGGCGCATCACGAACGCGAGTGCGTTCACGCGTTCGCCGGTCTCGAGCGAGCACGGCAGCCACGCGGGCCGGTACGACCCCATCGGCATTTCGCGTTTCCACAACGTCTCGAGATGCGGTTGCGCGGTCGGGCCCGCGAGCCGGAATGCGATGCCCGAGCACGAGCCGCCGCGATCGAGCGCGAGCACGAGGCCCGGCCGTTCGGGCGTGCCGCGGTTCACGCGCGACCACAGGTAGAGCCCGCGATGATAGCCGTGCACCTTGCCGCGCACGGCGGCGACGGTCGGCAGCCCGGGGTTCCAGATCAGCGAGCCATAGCCGAACAGCCAGAGATCCTGCCGGCCGTCCCAGTCGCGCATCGTGTGCGCGAGCGACGCGGCGAGCTCGTCTTCCGTCAGTAGCCGTCCCTCGCCGATCGACGGCGGGTAGGCGGGCGGCAGCATCGCGGCGTGGTGCATGGTGCGGACGACTTTACTGGTACGGGTTCGGAAAGCCCAGTTTCGCGAGGATGTCGACTTCGAGCGCTTCCATTTCGGCGGCGTCCTCGTCGCTCGTCTCGTGATCGTAGCCCTGCGCGTGCAGCGCGCCGTGCACCAGCAGGTGCGCGTAGTGGGCCGCGAGCGGCTTGCCCTGGTCGTGCGCTTCCTTCTCGACGACCGGGCAGCACAGCACGAGGTCGCCGATCACGGTGCCGTCGGGCGCCGGGTCGTAGGCGAAGGTCAGCACGTTGGTCGGGTAGTCCTTGTGGCGGTAGCCGGCGTTCAGCGTGCGGCCTTCTTCCTCGCCGACGAAGCGCACGGTGAGCTGCGCGCTCGCGAACAGCGCCGGTTCGATCCATTCGGCGATCAGCTTGCGCTTGGGAAGCGTCTTGCGGATGTCGCCGGTGATTTCGTCACCGTACTGCACGGACAGGTCGAGCTCCAGCTCGCGCACCTCGTTCGCCATTTCCGCGAGTTCCTCGTCGAGCGGCGCGGGTTCGGCACCCACGTGCAGCGTCACGCTGTCGTAGTGCTCGGGCTGCAGCGCGAGCTTCGCGCGCATCGCCGGATCGTTGTGCTGCGCGACGATCGCGACGGCGGCCTCGCCGGAACTGCCCGACAGGTCGAACATCAGGCTGCGGCCGTCGGGGAAGTCGATTCGAAGCCCTTGCGCGCTGACGGTTCGGGCCTTGCCCTTCGCATCGAACAGCGAGAGACGGGGGAAATCGGGCGCGGCGGACTGGTCGCGCCCGGACTTGCGAGAACGGGAAGATTTCATGACGGGTGCGGCGATTGGAACGCGTTGAGGATACACCAAACGGCCGATCGCTCCCGAATTCGAACCGGCCGCCCCCAAGCGAAAAAAGGCCCGGCGCGCCGTCGGGCGGGCCGGGCCGTCGGCCGGTGCGGCGCGCGGGCGCCGCCGGCTCGTTACGCGTCCCGGTGCTGCGCGTGGAAGTCGTCGTACGCTTCGACGATGCGGGCGACGAGCGGATGCCGCACGACGTCCGCGCTCGTGAAGCGCGTGAGCGCGATGCCGCGCACGCCGCCGAGCACCTGCTGCGCCTCGACGAGGCCGCTCTTGTGTCCGCGCGGCAGGTCGACCTGGCTCGTGTCGCCGGTGACGACGGCCTTCGAGCCGAAGCCGATCCGCGTGAGGAACATCTTCATCTGCTCGGGCGTCGTGTTCTGCGCCTCGTCGAGGATGATGAACGCGTGGTTCAGCGTGCGGCCGCGCATGTACGCGAGCGGCGCGATCTCGATCATCTGGCGCTCGAACATCTTCGCGGTCTTGTCGAAGCCGAGCAGGTCGTACAGCGCGTCGTACAGCGGCCGCAGGTACGGGTCGACCTTCTGCGCGAGATCGCCCGGCAGGAAGCCGAGCCGCTCGCCGGCCTCGACGGCCGGGCGCGTCAGCACGATCCGCTTGACCTGGTCGCGCTCCAGTGCGTCGACCGCGCACGCAACCGCGAGGTAGGTCTTGCCGGTGCCGGCCGGCCCGATGCCGAACGTCACGTCGTGCGACAGGATCTGCTTCAGGTATTCGCGCTGCGCGGGCGTGCGGCCGCGCAGGTCGGCGCGCCGCGTATAGAGCTTCGGCGCGGGTTCTTCGTCCGGCATGTCCGCGTCGAGCTGCACGACGGGCTCGTCGAACGGATGGTCAGGGTCGCCGCGAAAGCGCACGTCGATCGTGTCCTGACGGCCGTTGCCGGACGTATGGCGCACTTCGACCAGCGCGAGCTGGATATCGTCGACCGACAGCGGATCGCGCGCGCGGTTGTAGAAGTTCTCGAGCGCCGCGAGCGCGAGCTTCGCGCCGCGCCCGCGGATCGTGATCCGGTGGCCGCGCCGCGCGAGCGTGACGTCGAGCGCCTGTTCGATCTGCCGCAGGTTCTCGTCGAGCGGGCCGCAGAGGTTGGCGAGGCGCGCGTTGTCGTCGCGCGGCGCGGTGAATTCCAGTGCTTGGACGGTCTTCAAAGTAGCGTCGGGCTCCTGTTGAACGTCAGTCGGTCAGTGGGTGGCCGCGCTCGCGTCGTCGCTCACGAGCAGCAGCTCGCCGCGCAGCGAGTGCGGGTACGCATGGTTGATCTTCACGTCGATCATCTGGCCGATCAGGCGCGGGTGCGATGCGAGCGGCGCCGGGAAATTCACGACCCGGTTGTTCTCGGTGCGGCCCGACAGTTCGTTCGGGTCCTTGCGCGACGGGCCCTCGACGAGGATCCGCTCGACCTTTCCGACCATCGACTGGCTGATGCGCGCGACGTTTTCCTCGATGGTCGCCTGCAGATGTTGCAGGCGTTTGAGCTTGACCTCGCGCGGCGTGTCGTCGTGCAGGTTCGCGGCCGGCGTGCCGGGGCGCGGGCTGTAGATGAACGAGAAGCTGGTGTCGTAGCTCATCTCGTGCACGAGCGCCATCATCTTGTCGAAATCCTCCTCGGTCTCGCCGGGGAAGCCGACGATCATGTCGGTCGACAGCGACAGGTCCGGGCGGATCGCGCGCAGCTTGCGGATCACCGACTTGTATTCGAGCACGGTGTAGCCGCGCTTCATCGCCATCAGGATGCGGTCGGAGCCGTGCTGGACGGGCAGGTGCAGGTGGCTCACGAGCTTCGGCACCTTGGCGTAGGTGTCGATCAGGCGCTGCGTGAATTCCTTCGGATGCGACGTCGTGTAGCGGATCCGCTCGATGCCGGGGATGTCGGCGACGTATTCGATCAGCGTCGCGAAATCGGCGATTTCGGTCGAACCGGCCGTCAGCGCGCCGCGATACGCGTTCACGTTCTGGCCGAGCAGCGTGACTTCGCGCACGCCCTGGTCGGCGAGGCCGGCCACTTCGGTCAGCACGTCGTCGAGCGGACGCGACACTTCGTCGCCGCGCGTGTACGGCACGACGCAGTAGCTGCAGTACTTCGAGCAGCCTTCCATGATCGATACGAACGCGCTCGGCCCCTCGACGCGCGCGGGCGGCAGGTGGTCGAACTTCTCGATCTCGGGGAACGTGATGTCGACCTGCGCGCGGCCGCTTTCGCGGCGCGCGTCGATCATCTGCGGCAGGCGGTGCAAGGTCTGCGGGCCGAACACGAGGTCGACGTACGGCGCGCGCGACACGATCGACGCGCCTTCCTGGCTGGCGACGCAGCCGCCGACGCCGATCAGCAGCCCCGGCTTCGCTTCCTTCAGCTCGCGCACGCGGCCGAGGTCGGAGAACACCTTTTCCTGCGCCTTCTCACGCACCGAGCACGTGTTGAACAGGATGATGTCCGCGTCTTCCGGGGTATCGGTCTTTTCGAGGCCTTCGGCCGCATTGAGCACGTCCACCATCTTGTCCGAGTCGTACTCGTTCATCTGGCAGCCGAAGGTCTTTACGTAAACTTTCTTGGTCATGGGGATTCGCCGTTCGCAGTGGTTGACCTGGGGGCGTCGTCAAGGGTGAATCGGGACGGCTGCTGCCGGTGCAGCGGCTCGTGCCGGTGCCGCGTGGCGGACCGGGGCGCGCGTCGAGCGGGCATGTCGCGAAACCTCGCGAATGCGTGAAAAGCCGTCGGGAAAGCTTTCCATTATAGCTTTACGCGCCGCCGCGGGCGGGCCGCGGGTTGCGGCCGCGCGACGCCGGCGTGGCGCTCCGACCCCGATATGGCGGCGCGGCAGGCCTCAGCGGCACGCGTTCAGCAGGTCGTCGAGCGCCGCTTCCTCGCGCGCGAAGCGCTCGGCGAGGAAGTCGAGCAGCACGCGCACGCGCGGCGCCATGTAGCGCTTGCCGTGATAGAGCGCGTGCAGCGGCGCGTCCTGATGACGCCAGTCGGGCAGCAGCACGCGCAGCCGGCCGGCGCGCACGTCGTCGCCGATGTCCCACAGCGACTTCAGCGCGATGCCGTGGCCGCGCAGCGTCCATTCGCGGGTGAGGCCGCCGTCGTTGGTCTCGAACGCGGTCGACACCGGCACCGTGTGGGTCTGCACCTCGTCGCCGCGCGTGAAGCGCCACGTGTTCATCGGGCCCGATGCGATCGTGATCACGTTGCAGGGAAAACGAGCCAGATCGTGCGGATCGGCCGGCACGCCATGGCGCTCGACGAACGACGGCGCCGCGCACAGCACGCGCCGGTTCGCGGCGAGCCGGCGTGCGATCAGCGCGCCGTCGGGCGGGGCGGCGAAGCGGATCGCGAGGTCGATCTCGTCCTGCCACAGGTTCGACGACGAATCGGACGCCGTCAGCGAGAAGGTGACGCCCGGATGCAGCGTGGTGAATTCGTCGAGCCAGTCGAGCAGCTGGTTGCGGCCGAAATCGGACGTCGACGACAGCCGCACCTTGCCGGCCACCACGTTGCGGCCTTCCTGCAGCAGCGCGTGCGCGTCGTCGAGCGCCTGTAGCGCCTGGCGGCAGCAGTTCAGGTAGAGCCGGCCTTCGTCGGTGAGGCGCAGCTGCCGCGTCGAGCGCTCGAACAGTCGCGTCGCGACCTTCGCCTCGAGCTTCGCGAGGCGCGCGCTCGCGGCGGCCGGCGTGAGGTTCAGCTTGCGCCCCGCCGCGGACAGGCTGCCCAGTTCCGCCGCCTCGACGAACAGCCGGATGTCGCCCAGTCGATCCATCGGATTTTCCAGAATTTTTTGAAAATGGTTCAAATGCCGCGCCAATTATCAAAGATAGGCGTATTCGGGACAATGCGCGCACATCCCGCTTCTTGTGCGGTGCGGTACGGACCGGATGCCGCGTCCGCCGCCTTTTCGGAGAACGTCATGCCCATTCCACTACTGGCGCTCGCGATCAGCGCCTTCGCCATCGGCACCACCGAATTCATCATCATGGGACTTCTGCCCGAAGTCGCGCACGACCTCGCCGTGTCGCTGCCGTCGGCCGGCCTGCTGGTCACGGGCTACGCGCTCGGCGTCGCGGTCGGCGCGCCGCTGCTCGCGGTGCTGACGAGCCGCATGCCGCGCAAGGCCGCGCTGCAGCTGCTGATGGCGATCTTCATCGTCGGCAACGTGCTGTGCGCGACCGCGTCCGGCTACGCGATGCTGATGGTCGCACGTGTCGTCACGTCGTTCGCGCACGGCTCGTTCTTCGGGATCGGCGCGGTGGTGGCCGCGTCGCTCGTGCCGGCCGACAAGCGCGCGAGCGCGATCGCGCTGATGTTCACGGGCCTCACGCTGTCGAACGTGCTCGGCGTGCCGTTCGGCACGTTCGTCGGCCAGCTGCTCGGCTGGCGCGCGTCGTTCTGGATCGTCGCCGCGCTCGGCGTGCTGTCGCTCGGCGGCGTCGCGCTGCTGGTGCCGAACCGCCACGACAGCGGGCCCGTCGGCCTCGGCCACGAAGTGCGCGTGCTCAAGGAGCCGCAGGTCTGGCTCGCGCTCCTGATGACCGTGCTCGGCTTCGGCGGCGTGTTCGTCGTGTTCACGTACATCGCGCCGATCCTCGAAACCGTCACCGGTTTTTCGCCGCGTGCGGTCGCACTGATCCTCGTGCTGTTCGGCGCGGGGCTGACGGTCGGCAACACGCTCGGCGGCAGGCTCGCCGACCGCGCGCTGATGCCGTCGCTGATCGCGATCCTGGTCGCGCTGATGGCCGTGATGGCCGTGTTCGCGAAGACGAGCCACCTGCCGGTCGCGGCCGCGGTGACCGTATTCGTCTGGGGGATCGCCGCGTTCGCGACGGTGCCGCCGCTGCAGGCGCGCGTGGTCGAAAAGGCCGCGAGCGCGCCGCATCTCGCGTCGACGCTGAACATCGGCGCATTCAACGTCGGCAACGCGGGCGGCGCGTGGCTCGGCGGCCTCGCGCTGGGGCACGGCTTCGCGCTCGATGCGTTGCCGTGGGTCGCCGTCGCGGTGACGTTCGCGGCGCTCGTCGTCACGTGGTTCGCGATGCGGCTCGATGCGCGCGCTCCGGCGCGCGGCGCGGCACCGGCCGCGCATTGAGCGGAGCACCGGGCGGCGGCGTGCCGGCGCTATGGCGACAGGAAAAGGTTCGCGAGAAACGCATTCCTCCGCGATGCTGATAACGGTGTGAAGATAACTTCGTTTGCCGGGGCGGGGCCGGGTGATAGCGTTTCGATACGCGCCGTTCGTGGCGCAACCCGATTTCGGCTTACCCCATTCGCAGGGCCGCGCGGCGGCCCGGAGGCCATGCTATGTCTTCACCCCTGGCGCTGGTGCGCGACGTGTCTTCCTTCGAGTCCGGCAATGCCGCCGACGCGCGGACGTCCGCGTCGCTCGACGTCCTCGAGCAGGTCGTCGGCGTGAATCTCGCGCGCTTGCGTGCCGAGCGGCAGTTGTCGCTCGATGCGCTCGCGCGGCTGTCCGGCGTGTCGCGCGCGATGCTCGCGCAGATCGAATCTGCGCGCAGCGTGCCGTCGATCAAGGTGCTCTGCAAGATCGCCGCGGCGCTGAAGGTGTCGGTGGCCGCATTCCTGCGCCGTCACGCGGTGAACGGCTTCGAGCACCTGGCGGCCGAGCGCGCGGCGCGCGTCGTCAGTTCGAACGGCCGCTTCTCGGCGCGCGCGCTGTATCCGGAGGGCGAGCCGGCCGCGGCCGAATTCCACGAGTTGCGGATCGCGCCGCTGCACACGGAACCCGGCACGCGCCGCGCGCCCGGCACGACGGTCAACCTGGTCGTCAGCGAAGGCACGCTCGAA
The DNA here is from genome assembly GCF_902833125.1 of Burkholderia sp. BCC1640. Taxonomy (NCBI): domain Bacteria; kingdom Pseudomonadati; phylum Pseudomonadota; class Betaproteobacteria; order Burkholderiales; family Burkholderiaceae; genus Burkholderia; species Burkholderia sp. BCC1640. Next base: position 92,380 of record NZ_CADFEF010000022.1, read on the forward strand.
GTCAGCGTGCACGATCGGCGCCAGCTGCTCGCGACCGGCGATGCAATCGTGTTCGACGCCGACCAGCCGTACAGCCTGCGCAATCCTGGCGACAGCGAGGCGCGCGCGTTCCGCGTGACGGTGAGCCCGGAGGTGCCGCCGCGCTGGCTCGTGCCCGACGCCGCGCACGCGGCCGGCTGAGCGCGGGTCGCCGGGTCGGCGCCGGTTCCGTTCCGGACGGCGCGCAGTCCGGGTGCCGGCCGTTCGGACGATGCCGTTAGACGGAGTCGTCAGTAAGGTTTTAGGTGTGGTTCGCTGCGCGGTGCGCGCGGCTGATGTATGCTTGGCCCGCCGGCTCCGGGGTAGACCCCGGCCGGTAATCAGTGCGTCTTCAGGGCGGGGCGAAATTCCCCACCGGCGGTAGGCTGGCGAAAGCCGGCGAGCCCGCGAGCGCCCGCGCATCCGCGCGGGGTCAGCAGATCTGGTCGAATGCCAGAGCCGACGGTCATAGTCCGGATGAGAGAAGATGTGCAGATAGTCATGTCCGTCAGGGCCGCTTTGCCATGCGTGCGAAGCGGGTTGTCGTTCTGTCTGTTTGCAATGCCCTGAAACGTTTTTCGCCCAAATCGTAATTGCGAGGAGCGTTTCACATGTCCTTCATGTCCGTTTCGTCGGCACCCGCCGACGCCTTTGCCGATCTCCCGTTGCTCGATTCCGAACCGGTGCCGCCGCGCATCGCCGCTGCGCTCGACGCGTTGCGCGCGGGCCGCGCGGTCGTGTTGCAGGACGATCACGACCGTGAAAACGAGGCCGACCTGATCGTCGCTGCCGAGCGCATCACGCCCGAGACGATGGCGCTCCTGATCCGCGAGTGCAGCGGCATCGTGTGCCTGTGCCTGACCGACGACAAGGTCCGCGCGCTCGAGCTGCCGCCGATGGTGCAGACCAACGAGAGCCGCAACGGCACCGCGTTCACCGTGTCGATCGAGGCACGCGAAGGCGTGCATACCGGCGTGTCCGCGGCCGACCGCGTGACGACGATCCGCGCGGCGATCGCCGACGATGCGAAGCCGTACGACATCGTGCGCCCCGGCCACGTGTTTCCGTTGCGTGCGCAACCCGGCGGCGTGCTGGCGCGCCGCGGTCACACCGAAGGGACGGTCGATCTGTCGATCCTCGCTGGCCTGAAGCCGGCGGGCGTGCTGTGCGAGCTGATGAATCCGGACGGCACGATGACGCGCGGCGACGACGTCGAGCGTTTCGCGCGGCAGCACGGGTTGCCGATGCTGACGATCGCGGAGCTCGTCGAATTCCGCGAGGCGCTGGCGGCCGTGCGCGAGCGCTGCTGCGAGCCGGCCTGACGGCAGGTGTGGCGGGCGTGCCGATGCGCCCGCGGGACGGCGTGCGCATCGAGCCGCACGCCGGTCATGGCGATCCGGCGCGGCCGTCCGTCAGGACTGCACGTCGCCGAATTCGCCGCGCAGGCCGGCCGCGACGAGCGCCGGCAGTTCATCCATCCTGCGCATGATCCGCGTGATGCCCATCGCGCGCAGCGCGTCCGCGTAGTTGTCGGGGATGTGGCTCGCGCCGACGAACGCGATCGTCTTCATGCCCGCCGCGCGCGCGGCGTTCAGGCCCGACACGCTGTCCTCGACGACGACGCAGCGCGCCGGCGCGACGCCGAGCGTCCGCGCGGCGTGCAGGTACACGTCGGGGTAGGGCTTCGGTCGTGCGACCTGCTCGGAGCTGAACACGCGATCGCCGAAGATTTCGGTGAGCGAGGCGCGCTTCAGCGAGCTGCGCACGCGCACGAGCCGGCTGTTCGATACCACCGCGGCCGGCAGGCCGACCTTCAGCAGCGCGTCGCGCACGCCGGTGATCGGCGCGAGCGATTGTGCGAGACCGGTCTCGATGTTGCGCTCGACGGTCTCGATGAAGTTGTCGGGCATCCGGATGCCGAAATGCGCTTCGAGCCCGGCGAGAAAGCGCGACGTCTGCTGGCCGAAGGCGGACTTCGCGGCCTCTTCGAAATCGAGGTGAGGGAAGGTGGCGGACAGCGTGTCGAACAGCACGCGGTCGGCAATGACTTCGCTGTCGACGAGGACGCCGTCGCAGTCGCAGATAAGGTGATCGAGCATGATGGTGAAGAAGCGGGGTGTCGGCGACGCCGAGCATCCCGCCATGATACGTGCTTTCGAAGGTGCGCCGCGAACCGCTTGGCGCCTGCGTCCGGTCCCGGCTACGCCCTCCGTTGGCCGACGCGCCGACGCGCCGTTGCGGCCTCGGCCGGCGCGAGCGAGGCGGGCTCGTCGTCGCTCGTGTGACGAAAGGGGAGGGCGGAAGCGCGCGGCAGCCGCTGCCGCGCGCCCAGGCTCAAGCTCGATCGAAACCGCGATCAGGCCATCGCGTGCAGACGCAGGTACAGGCAGGCCGCCGCGGCGCCGCCGAGCAGCGGGCCGATCACCGGCACCCACGCATAGCGCCAGTCGCTGTCGCGCTTGCCGGGAATCGGCAGCAGCGCGTGCATGATGCGCGGCGACAGGTCGCGCGCCGGGCTCATCGCATAGCCGGTCGGGCCGCCGAGCGAGATGCCGATGCCGAGCACGAGCAGGCCGACGGGCAGCGCGTCGAGCGCGCCGAGACCGACCTGCGGCGACGCGAGGTACAGCACGCCGAGGATCAGCACGAACGTGCAGATCGCTTCGGTCAGCACGTTGTGCGTGGTGCTGCGGATGGCGGGCGCCGTGCAGAACACCGCGAGCTTCAGGTCCGCATCGACTTCCTTCGCGAAGTGCTGGCGATACGCGAGCCACACGAGCAGCGCGCCGGCCATCCCGCCGAGCATCTGCGCGAGGATGTAGCCGCCGACCTTCGACCACGCGAACTTGCCCGCGAGCGCGAGGCTGATCGTGACGATCGGGTTCAGGTGTGCGCCGCTGAACGACGCGGTCACGTAGACGGCGACGAACACCGCCATCGCCCAGCCCATGACGATCACGATGAGGTCCGCGCCTTTGCCCTTGGTCTTCGCAAGCAGCACGTTGGCGACCGCGCCGTTGCCGAGCAGCACGAGGATCGCCGTGCCGATGAATTCCGCAATGTAAGGTGACATGTTGTCTCTCGTAGATGACGGCGGACTCGCGCGCCGCGCGGTCCGCCGGTGTTGTTTTATTTCGTTCGGATTGCTTCTGGTTTCGGCTGCTGCGGGTTACTGCGTGTCGTCGGCCCACGCCTTGGCGGCGCGCACCGCGCGTTGCCAGCCGGCCATGCAGCGCTCGACCTGCTCCTTCGGCATCGACGGCGAGAAGCGGCGATCGAGCTGCCACTGGCTGCGCACTTCGTCGAGGTTCTTCCAGTAGCCGATCGCGAGGCCCGCGAGGTAGGCCGCGCCGAGCGCGGTCGTCTCGGTGATCTGCGGACGCACCGCGTCGACGCCGAGCAGGTCGGCCTGGAACTGCATCAGCAGATTGTTCGCGCTTGCGCCACCGTCGACGCGCAGCTCGCCGATGCTGATGCCGGAGTCGGCTTCCATCGCGGCCAGCACGTCGAGCGACTGGTAAGCGATCGCGTCGAGCGCCGCGCGCGCGAGGTGCGCGGACGTCGTGCCGCGCGTGACGCCGAACACCGAACCGCGCGCCCGCGCATTCCAGTGCGGCGCGCCGAGGCCCGCGAACGCCGGCACGAGATAGACGCCGTCGGTATGCGGCACGCTCGCGGCGAGCGCTTCGATCTCGGCGGCCGTCTTGATGATGCCGACGCCGTCGCGCAGCCACTGCACGACCGCGCCCGCGATGAAGATGCTGCCTTCGAGCGCGTACTGCACGTCGTCGCCGATCTGCCAGGCGATCGTCGTGACGAGGTTGTTCTTCGACTCGATCGGCTTGTCGCCGGTGTTCATCATCAGGAAGCAGCCGGTGCCGTAGGTGTTCTTCACCATGCCCGACGTCGTGCACATCTGGCCGAACAGCGCGGCGTGCTGGTCGCCGGCGATGCCCGCGAGCGGGATCTTCGACGCGAACACCGTGGTCTTCGTATGGCCGTAGATTTCCGACGACGCCTTCACTTCCGGCAGCATGCTGCGCGGGATGTCGAGCAGCTCGAGCAGCTCGCTGTCCCACTCGCGCGTGTGGATGTTGAACAGCATCGTGCGCGACGCGTTGGTCACGTCGGTCACGTGCAGTTCGTGCTTCGTGAAGTTCCACACGAGCCAGCTGTCGACGGTGCCGAAGGCGAGCTTGCCCTGGCGCGCCTTGTCGCGCGCGCCCGGCACGTTGTCGAGGATCCAGCGGATCTTGGTCGCGGAGAAGTACGAGTCGATCGGCAGGCCGGTCTTCGCGCGCACCTTCGCTTCGAGGCCCTGCTTCTTCAGCGAATCGCAGAAGTCGGCGGTGCGGCGGTCCTGCCATACGATCGCGTTGTAGACGGGCTGGCCCGTCTCGCGATCCCAGACGATCGTCGTCTCGCGCTGGTTGGTGATGCCGATCGCGGCGATCGACGTGCCGTTCAGGCCCGTGCGCGTGACCGCTTCGGCGGCGACGCCGGCTTGCGTCGACCAGATTTCCTGCGGGTCGTGCTCGACCCAGCCGGGTTGCGGGTAGATCTGTTCGAATTCCTTCTGGGCGATCGATACGATGTTGCCCTGGCGATCGAACAGCATCGCGCGGGAGCTCGTCGTGCCCTGGTCAAGCGCGAGGATGTACTGATCCTGCATGTCTCTCATCTCCATCCGTGGATTGGCGTAGTTGTGATGCGCGCCGCATGTTACGCGGCGCGTCGGTGAATCAACGTCGGTCAGACAATTGCAACTGCAAACGCATCACGCGTGCGGCGCGTGCACGGCGGCGAACCACGCGTCGACCGCGGCCGTCACCGCGTCGAGCGTGCCCGGCGTGACGTGCAGGCCGAGCTTCGAGCGGCGCCACAGCACGTCCTGCGCGCAGGTCGCCCATTCGACGTCGCGCAGGTAGCGCAGTTCGGCGTCGTGGATGCCCGGCGCGATTTCCGCGCCGAGGTCCGCGAGCGACGTCGCGCCGTCGACCACGCGTTCCGCGCGCGTGCCGTATGCGCGCGCGTAGCGGCGCGCGAGCGCGGCGGGCAGCCACGGATGGCGCTTCGCGAACGCGTCGGCGAACACGTCGAACTTCGCGTTCGCGATGTCGCCGCCGGGCAGCGGCGCGCCGGCCGTCCAGGTTTTCGCGTCGCGGCCGAGCGCGCTGCACAGCAGGTCGCCGGCTTCTTCCGCGAGCTTGCGGAAGGTCGTGATCTTGCCGCCGAACACCGACAGCAGCGGCGCGCCGGCGCCGTCGTCCATCTCGAGGCGGTAGTCGCGCGTGACGGCCGACGCGTTCGCCGCGTTTTCGTCCTCGAGCAGCGGGCGCACGCCCGAATAGGTCCAGTGCACGTCGGCGGGCGAGATCTTGCGCTTGAAGTAGCGGTTGATCGAATCGCACAGATACTGCGTCTCGTCGCGATCGATCGCGACCTTCGCGGGATCGTTCGTGTATTCGACGTCGGTCGTGCCGATCAGCGTGAAGTCGTGCTCGTACGGAATCGCGAAGATGATCCGCTTGTCCGGGTTCTGGAAGATGTACGCGTGATCGTGATCGAACAGGCGGCGCGTGATGATGTGGCTGCCTTTCACGAGCCGCACGCTGTGTTGCGCGCCGCGGCCGAGCGCGCCGTGCAGCACCTCGCCGACCCACGGGCCGGCCGCGTTCGCGACCGCGCGCGCATGCACGACGCGGATCGAACCGTCCGCGTGCCGCAGCCGAGCTTCCCATTCGTCGCCGCGGCGTTCCGCCGACACGAGCTTCGTGCGCGTGAGGATCTCGGCGCCGCGCTCCTTCGCATCGAGCGCGTTCAGCACGACGAGTCGCGCGTCGTCGACCCAGCCGTCCGAATATACGAAGCCGCGCTTGATCGAGTCGATCAGCGGTGCGCCGGCCGCATGGCGGCGCATGTCGATGCCGCGCGAGCCGGGCAGCAGTTCGCGTTTCGCGAGGTGATCGTAGAGGAACAGCCCGATGCGGATCAGCCAGGCCGGCCGCAGGTTCGGCATGTGGGGCATCACGAAGCGCAGCGGCCACATGATGTGCGGCGCCGCGCGCAGCAGCGTTTCACGCTCCTGCAGCGCTTTGCGGACGAGGCCGAATTCGTTGTATTCGAGGTAGCGCAGGCCGCCGTGAATCAGCTTCGTGCTGGACGACGACGTGTGCGACGCGAGGTCGTCCTGCTCGCAGAGCAGCACCGACAGGCCGCGGCCGGCCGCATCGCGCGCGATGCCCGCGCCGTTGATGCCGCCGCCGACGACGAGCAGATCGTAGCGATTCGGTTGGGTCACCTGCTGTCCTTATCGTCTGATGGAAATGGGCGAACACGAAATGTTCGAATTCGAAATTTAACGAACGAAATCGAAAAAGTAAAGTTCGAAAAAGCGGGGCCAGTAGCGCGCGGCGCGATCCCGGACGATACTGGCGGAATCGACCGTTTCGCGAGGTGAATCATGCGTATTGGGATGTGGGCCGGTGCGTGCGCCGTCGTTCTGGCAGGGTGCAGCGCCGGTATGCCGCCGCTGGCCGGCAATTGGCGTGCGCCGTCGTTCGTCGACCTGCAGACGTCGTGCGGCGGCACCGCGCGCGACTGGGGCGCGGACGCGCAGCCGGTCTACGCGACGCTGTACGACGCGTATGTGGCGAAACGGTATCGCGGGCTGACGCAGGCGAACTATTGCGCGTTCGTAAACGAACTTTCAACGCACTACGCGGCACCCGACGCGGCGGGGCGCGCCGGTTGGGTCGCCTATTTCAACGGTGCACGCGCGCAGGCCGTCAGCTGGCGGGCCGCGGTCGATCCGACGCTGCGCGGCGGCTGACGCGGCAAAGCTGCGGTAGGCGGGAAAACCGGAAAAGCGGCGCGGCCGGAAATCCGGCCGGCGCGCTCAGGTCAGGAACAGCGGAGCTTCAGGAATAACGGTATTTGATGGATCGCAGCGCGGCGTCGCCGGTCTCGGTCACGCAGTATTTGCGTCCCGATCCCAGGCCTTCCAGCCGCACGAGCTGCTGTTCGAGCAGCGCGTCGAGTTCATCCCGATCCATGTCGCCCTGGTCAGGGGCGTCCTTCACAAGCAGTAGCGTGGCGAATTCATGCGGACTCAGCATCGTTCTCTCCATGGCAATCGGTCTGCCCGCGCGGCCGGCGCGAACGCCGGTGCGCGATACCCCACGGGGTATGGCTTGGGGGGAAAGCTGTATTCGCCGGCCTTGGGATTCGCACACGCCTTGGCACGGGCGTATCGGGCGAACGGGCCGGGGAACTGGAGTCTAGTCGAGCGCGCGGGCAACGACAAATCGTGCCCCGTTAATTTTCAGTTTGACAGGGACGTATGCCGCAAGCGGTTCAGCCGGCGCGCCAACTTCTTGATTTCACTTGAAGTTTCAGGTGCGGTGCAGCATCGCAAGTGTCATTCCGCGACGTACACCTGGGTGCCCGCGTTCGCCACCGCATCGGCCATCTCCGGCGGCAGCGGCTTGTCGGTGAAGAGCGCATGCACCTGGCTCAGGTGTCCCTGGCGCACCAGCGCCGGGCGGCCGACCTTCGAGTGGTCGGCGACGAGGTAGACCGTGCGCGCATGCTGCATGATCGCCTCGGCCACGCGCACCTCGCGCGTGTCGAAGTCGCGCAGCGTGCCGTCGGCCTCGATCGCCGACGTGCCGATGATCGCGTAGTCGACCTTGAACTGGCGGATGAAGTCGATCGCGAGTTCGCCGACGATGCCCTTGTCCCACGGCCGCACGATGCCGCCCGTGATCAGCACCTCGCAGTCCGGGTAGCCGCTCATCATCGACGCGACGTTCAGGTTGTTCGTGATCACGTGGAGCCCGTGATGGCGGTTCAGTGCGCGCGCAACCTCCTCGGTCGTGGTGCCGAGGTTGATGAACAGCGATGCCTGGTCGGGGATGTGCGACGCGGCGAGCGCCGCGATGCGTCGCTTCTCGTCGTGGAACATCCGCTGGCGCGCGGTGTACGACACGTTTTCCGAGCTGGTCGGCAGGCTCGCGCCGCCGTGATAGCGGCGCAGCAGGTTCAGGTCGGCGAGCCAGTTCACGTCGCGGCGGATCGTCTGCGGCGTGACCGCGAAGTGCGCGGCGAGATCGTCGACGGTCACGAAGCCGTCGCGCTGCACCCATTCGAGCAGTTCCTGCTGGCGCGCGTTGAGGGTGAGGCGGGGATCTCGGGTCATGGCTCGGCGGTCAGGTCGTGAGGCGGAGCGGGTATTGTAAGGGCGGGAAGGGCGTTCGACCGGCCTGCGGCGTATCGCTGCGCGGAATTCATGCGCAAAGTACATGGATTCATGTGACAAATGAATTTGTGCGATCACGCGGATCGCGCTGCAATGGCGGACTGTCCGCGCACGCCGGCCGTGCGTCCGGCGCGTTCATTCAGCTTTCGACGAGGTGGCACCGATGACTGGCTTCAACTGGCACAACCCGTATCCGACGACCCGCATTCCGGTATTCGCGCGCAACGTCGTGTCGACGTCGCACCCGCTCGCGGCGCAGGCCGGGCTGCGGATGCTGTGGAAGGGCGGCAATGCCGTGGATGCGGCGCTGGCCGCGGCAGCCGCGATCACGGTGGTCGAGCCCGTGTCGTGCGGGCTCGGCGGCGATGCGTTCGCGCTCGTGTGGGACGGCGAGCGGCTGTCCGGGCTGAATGCGTCGGGCGTCGCGCCGGCCGCGTGGAACCCCGGCTACTTCCGCCAGCGCCACGGCGAGGACGCACGCGGCATCGCGAACAAGCCGACGCGCGGCTGGGACACTGTCACGGTGCCGGGCGTGATCGCGGGCTGGGAAGCGCTGCACGCGAAGTTCGGTTCGCTGCCGTTTGCGGACCTGCTCGAGCCGGCGATCGAGATCGCCGAGCGCGGCTACTCGGTGTCGCCGATCGTCGCGCACAAGTGGGCCGCCGCGGTGCCCGAACTGCAGGGGCTGCCGGGCTTCGCCGATACCTTCATGCCGCGCGGGCGCGCGCCGCTGGTTGGCGAGCGCATGTGCCTGCCGGGCCACGCGCGGACGCTGCGCACCCTCGCGAAGGACGGTCCGCGCGCGTTCTACGAGGGCGCGCTCGCCGGGCAGATCGCGGCATTCGCGCGCGAAGGCGGCGGCGCGCTGACCGAAGCCGACCTGCGCGCATACCGGCCGGAATGGGTCGAGCCGATCGGCAAGCGCTTCGGGCGGCACACGATTCACGAGATCCCGCCGAACGGGCAGGGCATCGCCGCGCTGATCGCGCTCGGGATCGCCGAGCATGCGGGCGTGGCCGAATGTCCGGTCGATTCGGCCGACTCGCAGCACCTGCAGATCGAGGCGATGAAGCTCGCGTTCGCGGACGTCTATCGCTACGTCGCCGATCCGCGCGCGATGGACGTGACGCCCGCGCAGATGCTCGACGACGCGTACCTCGCGGAACGCGCGAAGCTGATCGATCGTGCACGCGCGACGCACTTCGCTGCCGGCCGGCCGCATTCGGGCGGCACGATCTATCTGTCGGCGGCGGACGAGCGCGGGATGATGGTGAGCTTCATTCAGTCGAACTACATGGGTTTCGGTTCGGGGCTCGTCGTGCCGGGTACGGGCATTGCGTTGCAGAACCGCGGGCACGGCTTCTCGATGGACCCGGCGTCGCCGAACGTCGTCGCGGGCGGCAAGCGGCCGTTTCATACGATCATCCCGGCGTTCGTCACCGAGGAAGTCGACGGCCGCACCGAGGCCGTGATGAGCTTCGGCGTGATGGGCGGCGACATGCAGCCGCAGGGCCACCTGCAGACCGTCGTGCGCATGCTCGGCTACGGGCAGCAGCCGCAGGCCGCCTGCGACGCGCCGCGCTGGAAGGTCAATCGCGACTTCACGCTCGACGTCGAGTCGACGATGAATCGCGACACGGTCGATGCGCTCGCCGCGCGCGGCCATACGATCAAGTCGATCGACGATCCTTACATGGATTTCGGCTCGGGGCAGTTCGTGTGGCGGCTCGATCGCGACGATCCCGAGCGCGGCTACGTGGCCGCGAGCGACAGCCGTCGCGACGGCCTCGCGGCCGGTTTCTGACGGAACGCTTCCAGTCCAGTCTTGCGCTCGACGGGCGGCCGGATGGCCGCCCGTTTCGCTTGACGCGGCGCATCTCGTCGAACGTGCGCGAACCGGTTCGAACAACTCGTCTAACGAACCGCAACATGCGCGGCGGAACTGCGCCCGTCGGGTATGGTCAGTGCTTTGAAGCACGAACATAAAAGTCCGGCTAAGATGCCAGGATGGTTCGGCCGGACCAACTCACTAAAAATGCAAGCAAAACGTCGCCTGCGGGCGCGCCGGGCCTGTGCCGAAGATCGGGGCCGGCCGGCCGCGCGACGACTGGGAGCGCACCACCATGCCTACTGAAACGACGCATGTCATGCCGTGGCGTATCGAGGACATCGACCTCAACCGGATCGATCGTCAGCGCGCCGCCGCGAACGAGGATCTGCTGCTGTTGCTGTGCGCGTCGTCGTTCATCGAAAGCGGCTCGGATCTCTACACGAGCAACCTGAGCGAGTTCTTCAACGACGATCCGGAAGTGTCCGCGTGGCTCAACACTGCGTGGGAGCACGAGGAACTGCAGCACGGGCGCGCGCTGAAGGCGTACATCGCGCACGTGTGGCCCGAGTTCGACTGGGATACTGCGTTCGCGAATTTCTTCGCCGAGTACTCGAAGACCTGCTCGGTCGACGCATTCGAGAAGACCCGCGCGCTCGAGATGGTCGCGCGCTGCGTTGTCGAGACGGGCACGGCCACGCTCTATCGCGCGATCAACGAATGCTCGGACGAGCCGGTGCTGAAGGAAATCACCGACAACATCCGATCGGACGAGGTGCGCCACTACAAGCACTTCTTCAAGTTCTTCAAGAAGTACAACAAGCTCGAAGGCAACGGCCGGTTCGCGGTGCTCGGCGCGCTGACGCGCCGCGTGCTGGAAATCAAGAACGAGGATTCGGAGATCGCGCTGCGCCACGTGTTCGCGATTCGCTACCCGGACCGTGTCGGCGACAGCCAGTACAACCGCGAGCGCGTCGCGCGCATCAGCTCGCTCGTGCGGCGCAACCTGTCGGCCGACATGTGCGTGAAGATGCTGCTCAAGCCACTCGACCTGCCCGCGAAGATCCAGCCGAGTGTCCACTATCCGCTGACGAAGATCACGCGGCACGTGTTCATGCGCTGATCGTCACCGCGCGGTCCGGCGGCGCGCGTATGCTTCGGCATCATCGTCTGCTTTTCACCGGGCCCGCCATCATGACCGATACCCATCGCCACGCGCTCGAACAATGGACGTTCGACGCGTGGCCGCCTGCCGTCGTTTCGCTGTTCGACGGCGCCGCGCTCGAACGCCATGCCGACTTCGCCGCATCGCTGATCGTCGCGACCGACGATGGCCAGTTGCGCACGACGCTGCTCAGCGTCGGCGAGATTCATGCACGCGACGCGCACACGCTGCTGCTTGCGCTATGGCCGCAATCGCGCGCGGCGCGCGCGCTGGCGCAACGGCGCGCGGCCGCGTTGACGCTCGTCGCGGACGGCGCATTCTTTCAGGCACAACTGAGGATCGAGCCGCTCGAAGGGGACTTCGGCGGACTGGCCGGGTTCGCCGCGACGATCGCGCATGGCGATGCGCAGCGGGTCGGCTATGGGCGTCTCGCGACGGGCGTCACGTTCGCGCTGGAAGGGCAGGCGCGCGCCGAGGTGCTCGCGCGCTGGCAGCGCCAGGTCGAGCACCTGCGGCGCGCGGCCGCGCGGCTTCAGTGACCGCGCTGGCCGCTGCGCGACGAACGGTTGCGGTTGGCGTGCGCGGCGTTGCCGTTCGCCGGACGCGCGCCGTTGCCGCCTGACGGGCGACCGCCGCCGCCACCGGCATTGCCGCTCGCGCCGCCGGCCGTGCGCGGCTTGGCCGCCTTCGCGGCCTTCGGTTGTGCATTGCCGTCGCGCTTCGCGGCCGGCTGGCCAGCGCCGCCTGCACGCGGCTGGCGATTGCCGCCGCCGCCGCCGTTGCCGCCGCGCGGCGGCTGCCCGCGGCGTTGCTGGATCGGCTCCGGCTTCGCGTTCGGATCGGGTTCGAAGCCCGCGATCACTTCCTGCGGAATCTCGCGCTTGATCAGCCGCTCGATGTCGCGAAGCAGCTGCTTCTCGTCGACGCACACGAGCGACACGGCTTCGCCCGTCGCGCCCGCGCGGCCCGTGCGGCCGATCCGGTGCACGTAATCCTCCGGCACGTTCGGCAGGTCGAAGTTGACGACGTGCGGCAGCTGGTCGATGTCGATCCCGCGTGCGGCGATGTCGGTCGCGACCAGCACCTGCAGCGTGCTGTTCTTGAATTCCGCGAGCGCGCGCGTGCGGGCCGACTGGCTCTTGTTGCCGTGGATCGCCATCGCGCTGATGCCGTCCTTCGTCAACTGTTCCGCGAGCCGGTTCGCACCGTGCTTGGTGCGCGTGAACACGAGCACCTGGAACCAGTTGTGTTCGCGGATCAGATGCGTGAGCAGCTCGCGCTTGCGATCGCGGTCGACCGGGTGGATCTTCTGCGCGACGCTTTCCGCGGTGGTGTTGCGGCGTGCGACCTCGATCAGTGCGGGCGAATCGAGCAGGCTGTCGGCGAGCGACTTGATCTCGTCCGAGAAGGTCGCCGAGAACAGCAGGTTCTGGCGCTGCGGCGGCAGTTTCGCGAGCACGCGCTTGATGTCGTGGATGAAGCCCATGTCGAGCATCCGGTCGGCTTCGTCGAGCACGAGGATGTCGAGATCCGACAGATCGATCGTCTTCTGCTGCATGTGGTCGAGCAGACGCCCCGGCGTCGCGACGACGATGTCGACGCCGCGCTTGAGCGCATCGATCTGCGGATTGATGCTGACGCCGCCGAACATCACGGTCGAGCGCAGCTTCAGGTATTTGCTGTACGCGCGCACGCTTTCCTCGACCTGGGCGGCGAGTTCACGCGTCGGCGTGAGGATCAGCGCGCGCACCGCGCGCTTCGCGCCGCGATGCTCGGCATAGAACGTGTGCAGGCGCTGCAGGATCGGCAGCGTGAAGCCGGCGGTCTTGCCGGTGCCGGTCTGGGCGCCGGCGAGCAGGTCGCCGCCGCCGAGGACGGCGGGGATCGCCTGCTGCTGGATGGGAGTCGGCGACGTGTAGCCGAGCTCGTTGACCGCCTTGACGAGCGGTTCGGCCAAGCCGAGAGATTCGAAAGACATAGATACCACTCTTGAGTTTTATGATCGGCGACGCCTCGCGCGGCCCGCGCGGGGAACGGCGTCGCAAAAAGCAAAGGGGCGCGGCTGCGGTTTCCCGCAGCCGCGCCCCCGTGTGTGTCGCGCGTTATTTAGTCAAGCGGCGCGGAACGCAGGTCGCTCACCTGTTGCGGCGAGATCGGCGTACCGTTGTTGCCCCACGACATCCGGATATACGTGACGACCGCCGCGACTTCCTGGTTCGACAGCGACTGCGCGAACGGCGGCATCCCGTACGGACGCGGATTCTTGAACGTGCTCGGCGGATAGCCGCCATTCAGCACCATGCGGATCGGGTTGACCGCCGATTCCATCACGATCGAATGGTTGCCCGCGAGCGGCGGATACGCCGGCGGCTTGCCCGCGCCGGTTTCGGCGTGGCAGGTCGCGCAGTTATCCGCGTAGATCTTCTTGCCCTGGTCGAACAGCGCGTTGCCGAATTGCTTCGACGGCTCGTACTGCATGTTCTTCGGCGCTTCAGCCTTCTGCGGGATCGACTTCAGGTACGTCGACATCGCGCGCGTATCTTCGTCGCTCATGTACTGCAGGCTGTTGTGCACGACGTCGGCCATCGGGCCGAACACCGCGCCCTTGTTCGACACGCCGGCCTGCAGCAGGTCCGACAGCTCCTGCACGTGCCAGTCGCCGAGGCCGAGTTCCTTGTCGTTCGTCAGCGACGGCGCATACCAGTTCTGCAGCGGGATCAGGCCGCCTGCGAAGGCCGCCGAGCTCACCGGGCCGCCCATCATGTTGATCGACGTGTGGCACATCGAGCAGTGGCCGAGGCCTTCGACGAGGTACGCGCCGCGGTTCCATTCGACCGACTTGGTCGGATCCGGCTTGTATTCGCCTTCCTTGAAGAACAGCGTGCGCCAGCCGATCAGCAGGTTGCGGTTGTTGAACGGGAACTTCAGTTCATGCGGACGGCTCGGCACCGAGACCGGCGGGACCGAACGCAGGTACGCGTAGATCGCGTCCGAGTCGGCACGCGTGACCTTCGTGTAGCTCGCGAACGGGAAGCCCGGGTAGAGCAGGCTGCCGTCCTTCGAACGGCCGGTGTGCATCGCGCGGTAGAAGTCGTCCGACGTCCACTTGCCGATACCGTCCTTGTCGTCCGGCGTGATGTTCGGCGTGTACATCGTGCCGAACGGCGTCGCCATCGGCAGGCCGCCCGCGAACGACTTGCCGCCGCGCACGGTGTGGCACGCGATACAGTCGCCGACGCGCGCGAGATATTCGCCCTTCTTGATCAGCGCGGCCTGGTCGGCCGGCGTGGCCGCGACGGCAGCGTTGCCGTGCAGCGTGTCGTTGCCCGGCCAGAGGACCGGCACGAGGGCGGCAGCCGCGACGATCGCGACGGCCGAGAGTGCAAACAGGGACTTGCGTTTCATTGTGTCTGTCTCCCTTGCCTTATTGCGGTTCGCTGCCGCAGGCGAGCGGAGTCTTCATCGAACGCGCCGGGGCCGGCACGGGGTTGGCGGGCGCCGGTTGCGCGGCGAGCCATGCGGTCACGGCCGTCACGTCTTCGTCCGACAGCTTCGACGCGATCTCGTGCATGCAATCCGGTGCCTTCGCGTGGCGGTTGCCCGAGCGCCATGCGCCGAGCTGTGCGCTCAGGTAATCGGCGTGCAGGCCGACGAGGCCCGGGATCGCCGGCTGCATGCCGGTCAGCCCAGCGCCGTGGCAGGCCACGCAGGCCGGCAGCTTGCGCGACGGATCGCCTTGCGTGACGAGCTGCTTGCCGCGCGCGAGCGTGGCGGCCGGCAGCGTCGGCTTGGCCGGCGTCGGGTACGGCGGACGCTCGGCCGAGAAGTGCTCGGCGATCTCTTTCAGGTAATCGTCGTTCAGGTACGTCAGCAGATAGTTCATCGGCGGGTACTTGCGCCGGCCATCACGGAAGTTGACGAGCTGGTTGTACAGGTACTCCGCCGGCTTGCCGGCAAGCCGCGGGAAATAGTCGTTGTCCGTACCCTGGCCGTGAACGCCATGGCATGCGGTACAGCCGCGCACACGCTCGGCCATCGTATCGGGTGCCTTGAGCGGCGCCTGCTGGGCGTGCGCTTGCTCCGTGGGCTTGGTCTGCGCTTGAGCAGCGCTCGTAAGGCCCGCGCCACCGATCAGGAGAACGGCAAGCAACGGACGGAAGAGGCGTCTTGAAGACACACGAGACTCCATGTTTATTCGTCGGGGACCTGTCCGGGCTACGATCGGCTCGGCGCATGGACGGCAGGACAGCCGGGCTGCTGCGACGCGGCATTCTATCATCGATGGGTAATGACGGCTATTTGGCAAAAGGACATCGGTTCCTGCCTGTTTGCGACTTGCGACAATTTGACGCGCTTCGTGCACGGGTTGTGTGAACCGGCGTGCGCTTTGACCATCGAAGACCGTACACTCGCGGGTCGCGCGGCGCCGCCTCCGCCGCAGACCCAGTCATTTCTCCCGTTTCCGGATTCATCGATGACGTTCCCTACCGTGCCGTTGCCGTCTTCCCGCTGTCGTTCCACTTGCCGCCGCGTTGCGGGCCGGCCGTTCCCGGGAGGGCGCGCGCGATGAGGATCGACAGCTTGTGGATCGGGCAGGTCGCGTTGGCGGCATTGATGGACGCGACCTTCGCGATGGCCGTCGGCTCGGCGCTGCTCAAGGCGTGGCTCGGCAAGGACGGCGCGCGGCCGGTCGTCGCGCCGTCGCATCCCGCATGGCTGCGCGCGCAACATTCGCTGGTCGCGGCGGCGCTGGCGCTCGTGCTCGCCGATCTCGGCTGGCTGGTGTACGAAGCCGCGTCGATGAGCGGCGCGGGGCTCGGCGGTGCGTTCGCCGCGATTCCCGTCATGCTCGCGCAGACGCACACGGGCTTCGCATGGAGCGTCGCGTTCGCCGGCGCCGTCGTGCTCGCGATCGTCGCGCTGGCAAAGCCGGAGGGCCCGGTCGCGCATGCGGTGCTGTGGCTCGCGGTGATCGTGGTCGCGGCCGGCAAGGCGTCGCTCGGCCATGCGGCCGACACCGGCCCGCTGTCCGCGGCGGTCGGCGTGCAGACGCTGCACCTGCTCGCCACCGCGGTGTGGGGCGGCCTCGTGCTCGCGGGCGGGCTCGCGGTGCTGCCGGTGCTCGGCTCGTCGGTCGCGCGCGGCGCGCTGATCCGGATCGGTCAGCAGCTGTCGCGTACGTCGACGATCGCGGTCGTGTTCGTGCTCGGCACGGGCGTGCTCAATGCGCTGCGCGGGCTCGGCGGCTCGCTCGCACCGCTCGACGGCACCACGTGGGGGCGCGTGCTGCTGCTCAAGCTGCTGCTCGTCGCGCTCGCGCTCGTGCTCGGCGGGTTGAACCGCTTCTCGGCGCTGCCGCGCCTGCGCCGGACCGCGTCGACCGAAGACGCGTACACGTTCCGCAACATCCTGCATCTCGAGGCGCTGACGATGATCGGCGTGTTCGTCGCGGCCGCCGTGCTGTCGTTCAGCGTGCCGGGGTTCGCGGCGCTCGGCTGACGGCCGGGGCGGCGCGGTGGCGGGCCGGGTGCCCGCGCGTCGCGTGCTGCAGATACAAAAACGGCCGCCTGTCGGGCAGCCGTCGCGAAGCCGTTGCGCGGCATGCACGCCGCGCAACGCGCCTCATCTCACTCCCTCATCACCATTCGGCGACGCTGCCGTCCGCGTGACGCCACACCGGGTTGCGCCAGCGATGCCCCGTCTTCGCCATCTCGCGCACTTTCTCCTCGTTGACGTCGATGCCGAGCCCCGGGCCCTGCGGGATCGCGACGAAGCCGTCTTCGTAGCGGAATACTTCGGGATTGCGCAGGTAGTCGAGCAGGTCGTTGCCCTGGTTGTAGTGAATGCCGAGGCTCTGTTCCTGGATGAACGCGTTGTAGCTCACCGCATCGAGCTGCAGGCACGCGGCCAGCGCGATCGGGCCGAGCGGGCAGTGCAGCGCGAGCGCGACGTCGTAGCTTTCCGCGAGCGTCGCGATCTTGCGGCACTCGGTGATGCCGCCCGCGTGCGACGCATCGGGCTGGATGATGTCGACGTAACCGCCCGCGAGGATGTGCTTGAAGTCCCAGCGCGAGTAGAGCCGCTCGCCGAGCGCGATTGGCGTGTTGGTCTGGTTGACGATGTCGCGCAGCGCCTCGGCGTTCTCCGACAGCACCGGCTCCTCGATGAACATCAGCTTGTACGGATCGAGCTCCTTCGCGAGCACTTTCGCCATCGGCTTGTGCACGCGGCCGTGGAAGTCGACGCCGATCCCGACGTGCGGGCCGACCGCGTCGCGCACCGCCGCGACGTTCGCGATCACCTGCTCGACCTTGTCGTAGGTGTCGACGATCTGCAGCTCTTCGGAGCCGTTCATCTTCACGGCCTTGAAGCCGCGCTCGACCACCGCGCGCGCGTTGTTCGCGACGTCGCTCGGCCGGTCGCCGCCGATCCACGAATACACCTTGATGCGGTCGCGCACCTGGCCGCCGAGCAGCGCGTGCACGGGCACGCCGTGATGCTTGCCCTTGATGTCCCACAACGCCTGGTCGACACCCGCGATCGCGCTCATCGTGATCGGGCCGCCGCGGTAGAAGCCCGCGCGATACATCACCTGCCAGTGATCCTCGATCAGCAGCGGATCCTTGCCGACCAGATAATCGGCGAGTTCGTGCACGGCGGCTTCGACCGTGTGCGCGCGGCCCTCGACGACCGGTTCGCCCCAGCCGACGATCCCTTCGTCGGTTTCGATCTTGAGGAACAGCCAGCGCGGCGGGACGACGAAGGTTTCGAGGCGGGTGATTTTCATGTCGCGAGTCTCCAGGGGTGACCGGCGCGGACGTGCCGATGCGGCGCCGGTCGAATGCGTGACGGTTATCCTAGCGTAGCCCGATAAAAAATAGTATTAATAGCACTATTGTGCAGATAGTGGGCAGCCGCGGCGTTGCCCGTCACCGGAGAACGATCATTCAACGCGACCTGCATGGACAGACGGCCTTCCGGCTGGCGACGGCGATCCTGCGCGGCGACTATCCGCCCGAATCGCTGCTGCCGCGGGAGCCGGACCTGATGGAGATGTTCGGCGTGAGCCGCACGGTGCTGCGCGAGGCGCTGCGCACGCTGACGTCGAAGGGGCTGGTCGAATCGCGGCCGAAGGTCGGCACGCGCGTACGGCCGCGCCGCGCATGGAACCTGCTCGACGCCGACCTGCTCGACTGGTACGCGCGTGTCGCGCCGCCGCTCGCGTTCGCGCTGAAGCTGCAGGAGATGCGCGAGATGATCGAGCCGCATGCGGCCGCGCTGGCCGCGCGCGCGCACGGGCCGGGCGCCTTCGACGCGATCGAGGACGCGGTGCGCGCGATGGCCGCCGCGCGCAACGTGGACGAATGGGTGCGCGCGGACCTGCGCTTTCACCTGAGCGTGCTGGAGGCCGGCGGCAACGAACTGCTGGTGCCGCTCGGCGCGCTGATCGATCGCACGCTCGAGGCGCAGCTGCATCTGAACGCGCGCCGGGCGCATGTGTTCAATGCGTCGCTCGCCGAGCACGCGGCCGTCAGCGACGCGATTCGCGTGCGCGACGAGGACGGTGCGCGCCGCGCGATGGCGTCGCTGCTCGCGGTGACGCGCGCGCGGATCGAGATGTCCTGACGGGGAGGGGAGTGCGGGCCGTCAGTGGTTCGCGCAGCCGCCCGGCTTCAGCACGCGTTGCGTCGACGCCGGATATTTCGCGAGCAGGCTCGCCGGACGGCGCGGCCGCACCACCAGGTCGCCGCCGCAGTTCGGGCAGCGGCCCTTCAGCACGTCGTCCGCGCAGGTCGCGCAGAACGTGCATTCGAAGGTGCAGATGCGTGCGTCCGGCGAATCGGGCGGCAGGTCCTTGTCGCAGCATTCGCAGCCGGGGCGCAGTTCGAGCATGGTGGTTTTCCTCGTGGTCGGAGTGGGGTCGGGACAGGTGCCGCGGCACGTTGCGAGCGACGCGGGTGCGCGCTACTGTACTCGTTTGAGCCGCCCCGGGAGACGACCATGCTTTATCGTGGAAGCTGTCACTGCGGCGACGTGAAGTTCGAGGTGGAAGGCGACCTGCAGGGCGTGATGGCCTGCAACTGCTCGATCTGCCGGCGCAAGGGCGCGCTGATGTGGTTCGTGCCGCGCGATCACATGAAGCTCCTCACGCCCGACGAACATCTCGCGACCTATACGTTCAACAAGCACGTGATCCGCCATCGCTTCTGCAAGCGCTGCGGGATTCATACGTTCGGCGAGGGGACCCATCCGGACGGCACCGCGATGGCCGCGATCAACGTGCGATGCCTCGAGGATGTCGATATCGACGCGCTGCCGGTCACG
Source organism: Burkholderia sp. BCC1640 (assembly GCF_902833125.1). NCBI lineage: Bacteria > Pseudomonadati > Pseudomonadota > Betaproteobacteria > Burkholderiales > Burkholderiaceae > Burkholderia > Burkholderia sp. BCC1640. Next base: position 111,976 of record NZ_CADFEF010000022.1, read on the forward strand.
CACTACGACGGCCGCTCGCACTGAGCGGCGCGTCGTCGCGTGAGCGCACGGGCCGTCGTCAGGACGGCTCGACCGGCGCGGCCTGCGGCGCCGGCGTTTCCGCCTGCGGCGCCGGGCCCGCCGTGACGGGACGCTCGATCAGCGGCGCGAGCGCCGGCGCCATCGACTTCAGCAGCTGGACGGCCATTGCGCTCGTGAAGTCGTAGCGTGCCGCGTACGGCTCGTGCGCGGTCGCCGTCAGCACGCCGAAGAAGCGGCCGCCGAGCACGAACACGAACGTGCCGCTGCGATTGACCTTGCGCGACTCGATCAGCCGCGCGCCGCGCGCGTAGACGTTGAAGCGCTGGTCGCCCGTCCCGGTCTTGCCGTACACCTGGAGCGTCTTGCCGTCGGGCAGCGTGAAGCCGCCCGCGAGACGCCGCGCGGTGCCGTTGAGCACGACGTCGCGCAGCAGCGTGCGCGCCACGTCGACGATCTCCGGCGACAGCATCGGCTGCGGCTGCGCGGCCGCGCGCACGAAGCGCGTTTCGTACGGCGTGCCCTTCGCGAAGTCGAGGCGCGTGATCGTCTCGGTCGGCGCCTTCTGGCCACCGTTCGCGATCAGGCCGATCAGTTTCGCGAGCGCGTCGGGCTGGTCGCCCGATGCGCCGATCGCGGCCGCGTATGACGGCGTGACTTCCGCGAACGGGTAGCCGAGCGCACGCCACGCTTTCGTGATCTCCCCGTACGCGCGCAGCTCGACCATGTGGCGAATGCGCCGGTCCTGGGTCGCGTGGTAGCGCGTCTTGTACAGCCACGAGTACGTGTAGAAGCGCGCATCGCGGCTGTCGCGCTGAACATCGCCGAGCGGCGCGTTCGGGTGGGCGCGCAGATAATTGAGCGTCCACAGCGCGAGCGGGTGGACGCTCGCGATATAGCCGCGATCGTTGAGGTTGAACCGGTCGATCGCGTACTTCGCGTAGAGCGCGGCGAGATCGTCGTCCGACAGCGTCGCGGCCGGCGTGCCCTTCAGCTGCGCGCGCATCCGCGCGCTGAACCACGCGAGCGATTCGTTCGGCGCGACGCTGCGCAGCACCGTCGCGATCTTCGGCGGCGACTTGCGCACGTCCTGCAGCATCAGCGCGAGCGCGTCGTCGGGCGCCTTGCCCGCATAGCGCGTGTAGTAGCGCTTCACGTAGACCTTGCTTTCGCCGTCGACGAACTGCTCGAGGTAATGCTTGCGCTGCTCCGGATCGCCGAGCCACGACGACGACGGGCCGGCCGCCTGCAGCATCTCGTAATGGACGATGTCGCGCATCAGCCGGACGAACACGAGGTTGACCGAGTGCTCGAACGCCGCATGCAGTGTCAGGATGCGGCCGTTGTCCGACTTCTCGAAGTTCGAGAACACCTGCGCGCCGCCGCCCGTGTAGAACACGTCGGGGCTCGCCGAGTACTTGCGTTCGACCGCCGCGTCGAGCATCGCCTGCAGCGAGCGATCGCGCGTATGCGACAGGTAATCGAGCGCCCAGCGCGACAGTCCGTCGATCGGGTCGGGCTTCACCTTCGCGAGTTGCGCGTTCGACAGGTTGCCGTAGCGCGCGTGCAGGTCGGAGACGATCTGCAGGTAGGTGATCAGCGTGCGCAGCTTCGCGGTCGAGCCGAGGTTGATGCGGCCGCCGCGGTTTACGTCGAACGGCTGGTTCACGCTGTCGGTCTGCACGCGCAGCATGTTCGCGCCGTTGCGGTGCTCGTACAGCGTGAAGCTGTACGTGAGGTGCGACGGGTCGTCCTTCGGCGCGAGCATCTCGAAGCCGTACAGGCCGGCGGCCTGCGCGCCGTCGCGGGTCGACGCCCGCGCGAGCCGTTCGGCGACCGCCTGCTGCACGCCGTTGTCGAGCGTGCTGGTGGCTTCGAGGTCGAGCTGGTCGAGCTGGTACAGGTCGCTGATCCCGAGTGCCGACAGCAGCGACGCGCGCGCGGACGACACGGCCTTGCGCGACACGAACGACTGCACGTGCGCGGCGGCCGGCGGCGCGCTGCGCTCGATCTGCGCGGCGAGCGCCGCGTCGCGCAGCGCGGGCGAGATCACGCCGCCGGTCGACAGGAGCCGCAGGTAGCTGTCGGTCAGCTTCTGCAGCGCCGGATAGCCGCGATTCAGGAAGTACGACGGCGCGCGCTGCGCGATGATCAGCGACAGCACCTCGCGGAACGTCTTGCCCTGTTCGTCGACGTTGTCGCCGGTCGTCGGCGCGGACAGGATCCGGTTGACGTCGTTGAAGTCGCGGCCGTACCACGCGGCGAGACCGTCGCCGATGCCGGTGATTTCACCCACGTGCGGCCGCGCGGCGAGCGGCACCGAGTTCAGGTAGCGCACCAGGATCGCGCGCCGCGCGAGCATCGTCTGCGGGCCGTTCAGGTATGCGAGGACCGACGCGGACGCGATCTGCCGCAGCTTCTCCGGGGGCGTCGCGGTGCGGCCGTCGGGCGAATGGCGGAACTTCTCGATCTGTGTCGCGAGCGTGCTGCCGCCGGGACGCGCCTGATGATGGTTGACGACGTGCATCGCCTGGTCGGCGAGCGCGCGGCTGAAGCGTCCCCAGTCGATCGCCGGATTGCGGTTCGGCTGGTTCGCGTCGAGCAGGTAGCGATCCTCGATGAACAGCAACGAATCCGCGATCACGCGCGGCACCGTGTCGAAGTCGGCGTAGACGCGCTGCGGGAACACGGTCGCGAACAGCGGGGCGCCGGTCGAGTCGAACAGCATCAGCCCGGCCTGGTCTTTTTCTTCGTAAGGCAGGAACAGGCCGTGATCGGCGAGCGACAGCATTCGTTGCGAATCGCGCGCCTGCTTGCCGACGACGAAGCCGCGCGCGAGCAGATGCTGCTGGAACGCAGGAATCATCGCGTAGCCGAGGCGCTGGTCGTACGGCCCGTTGGCGGGGAAGCGGATGTGGTCGCTTGCGCCGGCCTCGACGGTGTAGCCGACGTCACGGGTGAGCTCGGACAGGTAGTGCGCCTGCAGGCGCGATGTCGCGATCTCGGTCATCACGAGTCGCGCGACGATCGCGATTGCGATCACCAGCGCGGCCAGCAAGGACCACTTGATCCACGTCCAGACCGAGGCACTACCGGTCACGCGCGGCAGGATGCGATTCAGCGGCCGATTCATGGCGGCGTCTCCCTGAAGGCGCAGGCTCCGGCCGCACCTCATTAAGGATTAGTGTAGTCCTCCGCAGCGGGCTGCCAAGGGCGGTTCACTACCGAGATGCGTCGACGCAACGCACATGCCTGTGACGTGCGGCAATGGGCGGTGCGACGCGGTGGCGCGTGTCGCCGTGGCGTAACGTTTGCGCGCACCGCCTGGCCGCCGGGAACGACGGCGCGTGGCGGCGCCGGCGGCTCACGCACCGGTCTTGTGCATTGCCGTATCGACGGCAAATCGGGTCCGATCCTGTCCGGATCCGTTGCCGGTGTGTGAAGACGCTACGGGTTTCCGCGATAGCCGGGTGCACCGGCCGCAGGTACGATCGCCCGATGTGCAGCGCATGTCCGCATGCATCGGGGGTGCCATGTCGATCCATCCCGTCGCGCTCGTTTGCACGACGATCCTGGGGTTGCTGCTGTTCGGGCTCGGCCTGATCGTGTCCGTTGCGCGCTTCCGGCACACCACCGGTTCCGGATGTGCGTCCGATCCGACCGACGGGTTGCACAAGATCGTGCGCGCGCACGGCAACACGGCCGAATACGCGCCGTTTCTCGCGGTGCTGTTTCTCTATTTCGGCGCACACGACCCGTCGCGCGCGATCGTCTCGTTGATCGTCGCGGCAACCGCGTGCCGCTGTCTGCTCGTGATCGGACTGCTCGCGTGGCCGACGATGGACAGGCCGAATCCCCTGCGTTTCATCGGCGCGCTCGGCACGTATCTGTGCGGCGCCGCGCTTTGCGGCGCGCTGTTCGTCTGAGCGCGTTGCCATCGCCATCGCCATCGCCATCGCCGCTTCGCGGGATCGTGCCGGCGCACGGCTTCGACGAAGCAGTGAATCAGCCAGTCGCACGCGATCGCGATCATTCGCTCGCGTATCGAGTCGGCCTCCATGAAGTGCTTCGGCGTGCATGACATGGTGTCGGCGTACGACGACACCGTGAACGCCGCGCTGAACGACGTGCATTCGACGATCGGCCGCGCGGTGATATCCTCGCGAAACGCCCGCGACCGACGGGCGGATACCGACTGCCCGCGCGCGGCCCGATGCCGCGCTGCGCGGCGTTTCCGAGGGAGAGCCGAAGCATGAGCCGCAAATTCATCCTGAAGGGCGACACGACCGACCATGGCGGTGTCGTGCTCGACGGAATCGCCAATTCGTCGTTCGATGGCCGCGAACTCGCCTATCTCGGCGCGCCGGTGTTCTGCGCCGCGTGCAAGACCCAGGGCGTGATCGTGTCCGACGGCGGCGAGCGGACGATGACCGTGATGGGCAAGGTCGTCGCGCTCGAACACGACCTGTGCCAGTGCCTGTGCACGCCGCAGCCGAAGCTGATCCCGTCGCAGGGGACGGGCACCATCTCGGGCTGACGCCCCGTCGTCAGTCGCTGCCTTCGGTCTCGATCACGAGGATGCGCGCTTCGCCGAGCGGGTGCGCGACGTGTTCGGTGCCGATCGTCGCGTGGAAGACGTCTCCCGTCTCGAGCACCGTCGCGTGCTCGACACCTGCTGCGCGGTAGCGCATCTCGACACGGCCGTCGAGCACCGCGAAAACCTCCTCGCCGTCATTCACATGCCAGCGGTACGGCCGATCGGTCCAGTGCAGGCGGACCGTGATGCCGTTCAGGTTCGCGATGTCCAGCGCCCCCCACGGGCGTTGCGCGGTGAATGCGGTGCTCCGGATGATGTTCATCGATAGGTCCGGTCGGTCAATGCGAATGCTGCCGAGTCGGGCAGGCTGCGTGGCCGCGCGGCCCGCCCGCCCTTCGGTTTTCGTGTGCTTGTCTTCAGCGGGACATCGCGCGCAACGCCGCGTCGATCGTCTGCCTGCGCTTCTCCAGCCCTGCCGCCGAGCGCTCGGTCACGCGCTTCAGTACCGACGCCGGCGCCGTATCCGGCGAGCCCGCATCGAACGGCGGCGCGGGCGCGTATTCGAGCGCCAGCTGGATCGACTGCGCCTCTTCGTCGCCGACGAGTTCGGCGGCGATCGTCAACGCGAAGTCGATGCCGGCCGTCACGCCGCCGCCGGTGATCAGGTTGCCGTCGCGCACCACGCGTTCGCGCACGGGCACCGCCCCGAGCGGCGCGAGCAGCGAATGAAATGCCCAGTGCGTCGTCGCGCGGCGGCCGTGCAGCAGGCCGGCCACGCCGAGCAGCAGCGCACCCGTGCAGACCGACGTCACGTAGCGCGCGGCGGCCGCGCGCTGCTGCACGAACGCGATCGTTTCGGCATCGAGCAGCAGGTCGTTGATGCCGATCCCGCCGGGCACGCAGATCACGTCGAGCGGCGGGCAATCGTCGAACGTGCAGGTCGGCGCGAGCGCGAGGCCGCTGCTCGACGTGACGGTGTCGCGCGATTTCCAGACCAGATGGACGGTCGCGTCGGGCAACGACGCGAGCACGTCGTGCGGGCCGGTGAGATCGAGTTGCTGGACGCCGGGAAACACGAGAAGGCCGATATGCAGGGTCATGCGAACGCTCCGAAGGGAAGGGGATGCGCCACGGCCGGCGCACGATGGACAGATCGATTCTAGGCGCGTAGTGTTTGGCGAAATTGCCATATCACCCACGTTTTCAGCCAATCGCCATGTCTGCCGCTCCGCGCTCGATCATCGTCCTCGCGTTTCCCCGTGCGCAGTTGCTCGACGTGACCGGGCCGCTGCAGGTGTTCGCATCCGTCAACGAACTCGCGCAGGAGCGCGGGCAGCCCGTGCCGTATGCGCCGCGTGTCGTTGCCGCCGAGGCGGGGCCGATCGAGACGTCCTCCGGCCTCGTGGTGATGGCCGATTCGCTGCGCTCGGCCGGGCGGCCCGATACGGTGATCGTGGCCGGCGGCAAGGGCGTGCACGCCGCTTCGCGGGATGCGCGGACGGTGCGCTGGGTGAGGCAGCAGGCGCAGCGCGCGCGACGTGTCGCATCGGTCTGCACCGGCGCGTTCCTGCTCGCCGAGGCCGGCCTGCTCGACGGGCGGCGTGCGGTCACGCACTGGGCGCGCTGCGACGAATTCGCGGCGCGCTATCCGAACGTGCGCGTCGAGCCCGATCCGATCTTCATCCGCGAGGGGGCGTTGTGGACGTCGGCCGGCGTGACGGCCGGCATCGATCTCGCGCTCGCGCTGGTCGAGGAGGATCTCGGGCGGGCGATCGCGCTCGACGCCGCGCGCGAGCTCGTCGTGTTCCTGAAGCGGCCGGGCGGGCAGGCGCAGTTCAGCGCGATGTTGTCGATGCAACGTACCGACGACCGCTTCGGCGAACTCCATGCGTGGATCGCCGAGCACCTGACGGCCGACCTGTCGGTGCCGGCGCTTGCCGAGCGCGTCAGCATGAGCGAGCGCAGCTTCGTGCGTCACTACCGCGCGGGCACCGGCCGCACGCCCGCGCGCGCGGTCGAGCAGATTCGCGTCGAGGCCGCGCAGCGTCTGCTCGGCGAAACCGCGTGGCCCGTCAAGCGGATCGCCACGCGGTGCGGTTTCGGCTCGGAGGAGACGCTGCGGCGCAGTTTCGTGCGCGTGCTCGGCGTGTCGCCGCAGGGCTATCGCGAGCGGTTCGTGCGGTAATGTGCCGGTGAGCGGTGAGCGGTGAGCGGTGAGCGGTGAGCGGTGAGCGGTGAGCGCGCCGCGCATGGCGACCGGGGATGGGGTCGTCGCGTCTGGAACTGCACGGATCCGCATCACTTTCCAGTCCGAAACGCTGAGACTATTCAAAAGCGGCAAACAATAGGCGGGGGCTTGTGCCGCGCGGGTTGCGCGCTCTATTCTGTTCCGTTGGCGATTCGAAGGGGGGCGCAGCATGGACCGCATTCAGGCAATGGAAGTTTTCACCCGCGTGGTCGACGCGAACAGCTTCACTCGTGCGGCCGACACGCTTGCGATGCCGCGCGCGTCGGTGACGACCATCATCCAGAATCTCGAGGCGCTGCTCGGCGTGCGTCTGATGCACCGGACGACGCGCCGGCTGTCGCTGACGCCGGAGGGCGCCGCGTATTACGAGCATTGCATGAAGATCATCTCGGAGATCGCGGAAGCCGACGCGAGTTTCCAGACCGGCAACCGCAAGCCGAGCGGCGTGCTGCGCGTCCACATGCCGAGTTCGCTCGGGCGGCGCGTCGTGTTGCCGGCGCTGTCGATCTTCCGGCAGCGCTATCCGGACATGACGCTCGACCTCGGCTTGTCGGACCGTTACGTGGATCCGGTCGAGGAGGGCATCGACTGCATGATCCGGGTCGGGCCGCTCGAGGATTCGTCGATGGTCGCGCGGCGGATCGGGATGCTCAAGCGCGTGACCTGCGCGTCGCCCGACTATCTCGCGCGCCACGGCGAGCCGCAGGAGATCGCCGACCTGGCCGACCATCATGCAGTGAATTTCCGCGCGAGCCACGGTGCACGGGCGATTCCGTGGGTGTTCATGATCGAGGGCAAGCCGGTCGAAGTGCGGATGAACGGCAGTGTCACCGTCAACGATTCGGATGCGTACGTGACGTGCGGGCTCGAAGGATTCGGGATGATCCAGCCGACGCTGTTCATGGTGCTGCCGCACCTGCGCGACGGCTCGCTGGTCGAGGTGCTGCCCGACTGCAATCCGAAGCCCAAGCCGATCTCGATCGTGTATCCGCACAACCGGCATCTGTCGCAGAAGGTGCGCGTGTTCGCGGACTGGATCGCGGAGCTGTTCGAGTCGACGCCGGCGCTGGAGGGCGGGGAGAACTGGCGGGGGAAGGTGCGGGCGGAGGTGCCGGACGCGCAGCGCGGGGCGGTGGTGGCATAACGCGCGGGACGCACGCCTGATGGACAGGCGGCGCGCGAATCCGCGCCCGCCCGGATGATGCAATGAAAAAAGCCGCTGATCCTTTCGGAACAGCGGCTTTTCGCATTTGGTGGCGAATCAGGGATTCTGGCGCTATCGGCCGCAAACCCTTGTGCTACCGTGCTTTCACCAGGCTGTAGCAGTAGTATCGGGGCAGCTCGCTGTAGCAGTCAAGCCACCGTCCATTGTTGCGTTATGGGCGGCTCTCTTGCAAAAATGCATGGTCAAACGAATGGCGAACATCTGGTCTCATGGACGACCGTTACCGGCAGCAGCTCCCCGCTGACCTCCAGGCTCTCGCGCAAGATATTGAGGGCCTGAGCGGTTTCGTCATTCAGGTTGAGGTCGATGCTGCTCGTAGAGGCACCCTCGCGAGCTACGTCGATGAACGTCGCGCGACGTTGCTGCTTCCCCAAGAGGAATTCTTCCAGCCCGCATCAGTTATGCACGAGTTACTCCATCTGCGTCGGTTTCTGGTCGACGGTGTGCCGCAAATTGTGGTGAACGACGACTACCCAGACTGGACCCCAGAATTGGAGGGGGCACTCACAATCCTGGATAACGGCCTCGAGCATCTCGTCATCGTGCCTGATGAGGTCGCGCGATTCCCCGAGCGTCGAGACTACTGGGCCGGCGTCATGACCAGGGTATTTGAGGACATCCGTGTCAATCCATTGACGCCGGATGACAGGCGGCGCCACACGATGTTGAACTGGCTGTTTGCCCACCATATGCTTATGGAGGCACCGCAACTGGAGGCGGCTGATAATCTGGTGCACGAGCTGGGGCTTCGACAGCAGGTTGACGCTTTTCGAAATGCCGTTGTCCCTGCACTTGCTGTGAAGGAGGAGGTCGTCCGGCGCTGTGTCGAGCAGTTGGAGATGCCAGTCGCCGCGGTTGCCCTGAAATATATTGACAGCCCACGGCGGGCGCGAACGATAGCGTTGGAGCGCGCGCAATAGAGCTTGCACGCGTCCCATCAGGTTGCCACTCAAAGACTCGACGGGTGAGTCAATTGCGATGCTTTGCAATGTGTCGCAGTTTGCGCCACCACCCCATCGCTGGTGTGCTCGCAAAAGGCACGTTGGCGTACGCGTAGAGGCCTTGTATCAGGGCCGACAAGCGTTGCTCATTGCTCTCAATGACCGAAAGCAGGTAGGTGAGTCGCCTCTTGCGCTGGTCGTCGTCCATGGCGGTGTGGTGCTCCGTGAGGACAGCAAGTGCAATGCGGAAAGCACGAAGCTGTTCGTACGCGTATGCCACTTCGCCGGCGAGTTCCGGGCCCAGTGAGCCAACCTTGGCTGGCGCGCTGTCAAAAATCGGGTCCGTGGGCGTTGGAATGTTGTACAGGGGAAGGGCCTTATTTTCGTCAATCAGCTGCAGCATTCCACGAAAGCCGTCTTTAAGGAGCGGGAAGGCCTTGGCGTGCGACTCAAGCTCCCCGGCGAGTGCCGCCGCCCAGCTTGTGCTGTCCAGGTGACGACGATACTGCTCCGCCAGGAAGTTGCTGGCATAGGCGACAAGCAGTGTGCCGCTCGCTGCAATGACCGCGGCCGAAATGGCTCCAACCCCGTCTGGCATTTTCTGTCCTTGCTGTCAGCTGGCTGCAGGCATTTTATGGCCCACGTCAGAAAGGAAGGCCCGACACCCTCGGCGCGAGACCTTCCCTACATTGATGCCGCCTGCCTTATTACGACTTGGTCGACTTCCGGGCGGTCTGCCAATGCGTCCGCGAAATCCGGATAGGAGATTGCTCCTTCCTCACCAAAGCAAAAGCTGCAATGCCCAAAAAGTGGCGGTCGTTGAGCCACCCTATTTCACCAGCTTCCTGCAGCATTTCGATGAGGACGTCCAATTTCTCACGTCTCATGTGCAGCGTGAGCGCGCCAGTATGAACGCCTTCTCAAGCGATTCCGACCCTGCTGGACGAGCACCCTTATGAGTAACGGGTTGCGCCACTTTGAACCCGGCACTCTCGAGCCTGTTCGACGCTTGCTGGGAGAGGGTCCATCCGAGCGCAAGAGGGCCAGCCTTTTGCGGCACCTGCAGGGTGAGGAGCCCTCCGCCCAATGCGCAGACCTGACGTCGCAAGGAGGCAACGGCGGCCAAATCGCGTACGCCGTTGGCCTGCTTGATGCCCTTGAACATCCCGTACGTCTGGGGGATTGCTGCGCCGGCCCTCGGCATGGAGTCGGGCATGTCTTGCGATGCCTTGTCGTCATCGGGACTGTTGTCGAGGTCAAGCACAATTGGTATCACTTTCCCGTCACTGGCACGTTTGATGGCGTCGACGATGTCAGACGCTGTGAGGGCTCCCGAACCGTCGAGGTAGCCGCCGTCGACCACATGTCCGTGCACCTTGCCCGCCGCATCGACGAGTGCACCGGCGCGGCTGATACCCGGGAATCGTGCGCTTGAGTAGGTGGCGTCCAGCAGCGAGATATTTCCACCCAAGGCACGATTTACATCGAAGGCGCCCGGGAAATCATGCGTAGCGAAATCCACCGACGACTCGACGACTCGTGCTCCGGTTTCGATGTGAGTCGCCGTATATACTAGCCTGGGCAGAGCGCGCTTGCCGACAACTTTGGGAAAGGCGCGCATCGGGGCGTTCACGAGCGACGGCAAACGCATGCAGACCTCACGATATTCCGGAATGAGATATGACGGAAACTGTTCGTGAGCGCACGTGAGGTTGGCCTTCCAGAGGGCTGGGAGAGCTGCACTTGGAGCTGCATCTCGGGGCAGCAAGGCCTGAATTCCGCCGACTGTAATGAAGCGGGCAAGCCACGGCGCCATCAGGTCCTGTGCAAGTGCCCTCTGCGTGTTATTGAATGCGACGAACGTTGGTTCACCGGGCACCTTACTGCCGCCGCCATGCCCAAGTTGATAGTCGTAGAGAGCTGCGAGGTTAGCGAGGTAGCCGGTAGCACCCAGTGCTCCCCCTGATACGCCTACGATGGCATATGTGTTGCGCAAGATGTTCGAGTCGCCCGCGTTAAGTTCGAAAAGCATCTCGTTCGTCCATTGGGCGGCTCGAATCCCACCGCCTTCAGCCAGAACGATGACCACCTTGCGAGGCGAGCCGCTACTTTCGACGATGGACGCCCAAGTATTGAAATCCTGCTCGATGGAACCTGTCGAAGCGACTGGTGGCGGCGATTCACCGCTCCCAACGTCGTTGGAGGCATCGGCGCGCGTCTTGGCCGCAGTGATAGCGTCATACGAGCCAAACAGCACACCAATGACAACCAGCAATCCCACTCCCAAGAGACACAGCCCAGCAACGGGCAGCCGGTTGCGGGCCAGCAGGAACGATGACCATGCGAACGATACGATGGCAAGCCAGCTGAGAACGCCCGCGTACAGCACAAACAGGCTACCCAGTCGTGCGCCGATTTCCATTGGGTATATCGCAAGCAGGGCCAGGCTGAATGCCGCCAGAACAAGGGTGGTCCACCCATCGCCCACGCAGACGCGTACACTTCGCCAATAGCTGTCCCGGTTCGCATTATCTTTAAGCACGGGCAGGGTCGGCAATCGGGCGACAAACAGTGCGACAAGCGCGCCCAAAACGACAGGGCCGTAGTCCTTGATGACAGCGTCATCTCTAACGATGCCGATACCCATGACAGATGCCAGAGCGAGTTGGACTATCGACGGTGCGTGATGCCATGCGATGCTCCTAATTCGTCCATCCAGTTTGCCGCGAAATGCTTTGCGGGCGTGCATGATGAACGGAACCAAAATCAAGAAGGAACAGTAGGCCGAGAGGCCTACCAATGGCCAGCTCTGTTGATTTCCACCGAGTCTTAACCCACCGATTTCATCTAAATCTGACCCACCCCGAGACAGCGTAGTACATCTATTCCGGTGTGGATAACTCTTCGTTACCTGCTGGTTTTGCCGCTCTTTTT
>NZ_CADFEF010000023.1:0-123510 GCF_902833125.1 Burkholderia sp. BCC1640
AGGAAGTGGTGAAGAAGGTGATGCTCGGCAACACGGTCGACGGCGTGTTCACGACGGTGCAGGACGTCGCGCAGACGGTGCTGTTCCTGTCGGCGTTCCCGAGCGCCGCGCTCACGGGCCAGTCGTTCATCGTCAGCCACGGCTGGTTCATGCAGTAACGTCCTCGCCTCCCTGACGGGAGGCGATTCCCGCATCACGTCCATTCTCACGACTCGCGATGGCGTACCGTCGAGCGACGGCACGCCATCCGTCTCCGCCGTCCACGGCGGGATTTCTCGGAGCAACTGATGAAACCGCACGCGCGTACAGAAAAGCAGGCCGTCGATGCGGCGGACCTGCATCACGAAGCCGGCGCGCCGGCCGCTGCGCGGTCGCTGCCTTACGAAACGATCGCGCTCGTCCTGCAGGGCGGCGGCGCGCTCGGCGCGTATCAGGCCGGCGTGTTCGAGGGCCTGCACGAAGCGGGCATTCCGCTCGACTGGATTGCCGGCATCTCGATCGGCGCGCTCAACACCGCGCTGATCGCCGGCAATGCGCCCGAACATCGCGTCGAGCGGCTGCGCGAATTCTGGGAAACGATCTGCCAGCCGGCGTTCTTTCCCGCGATTCCGGCCGCGTTCGAGTTCGCGCTGTTCAACAGCATCGATCAGATCCGCACGTTCTTCACCGCGTCGCAGGCCGCGAGCGCGATGATGCAGGGCCAGCAGGGCTTCTTCGTGCCGCGCTTCCCGCCGCCGCTGCCGGGCGTGTCCGATCATCCGGAAAAGATCAGTTGGTACGACACGTCGCAGCTGCGCGCGACGCTGCTCAAGCTGTGCGATTTCGACCGGATCAACTCGGGCGAGACGCGCGTGTCGGTCGGTGCGGTCAACGTCGGCACCGGCAACTTCGTGTACTTCGACAACTCGCGCATCCGCCTCGAGCCCGAGCACTTCATGGCGTCCGGCGCGCTGCCGCCCGCGTTCCCGCCGGTCGAGATCGACGGCGAGTATTACTGGGACGGCGGCGTCGTGTCGAATACGCCGCTGATGGAAGTGCTGCGCGCGCGTCCGCGGCGCGACACGCTCGCGTTCCAGGTCGACCTGTGGAGCGCACGCGGGCCGCTGCCGCGCACGATGGCCGACGTCGCGGAACGCACGAAGGACGTGCAGTATTCGAGCCGCACGCGTTTCGTCACCGACACGCTGCAGCGCGAACAGCGCTACCGCAACGTGCTGCGCCACGTGCTCGAGCAGGTGCCGGAAGAGCAGCGCAAGAACGACCCGTGGTGCGTCGAGGCCGAAGCGATGTCGAGCGGGAAGAAGTACAACATCCAGCACCTGATCTATCAGCAGAAGGCGTACGAGCACCACTACAAGGACTATCAGTTCGGTCTGTCGACGATGCGCGACCACTGGGGCGCGGGGCTCGACGACATCCGCAAGACGCTCGCGGTCAAGGACGGCCTCGCGCTGCCCACCAACGACGCGGGCTTCGTCACGCACGACATTCACCGCCGCCGGTAATGCCGCGTGCGACGGACCGGCGCGCTGCCTGCGCCGGTCCGTCCTCCTTTCCGATTCGACATGCCGATTTTCATTGCGCTGTTCGCGCTCATCGCCCTGGGATGGGGCGCGGTTCACCTGTTTCACGTCATCGCCGCGCAGTTCGGCCAGCCGGTCGCGATCGCGGCCGCCATGCTCGCCGCCGCGATCCTGATCGCGCTGGTCGCGTGGTGGATCAAACGCCGTCGTGACATTGCACCGAACACGAAGGAACAAGGCTGGACCCATATCGTGCATCGCGCGTGGGGCGAGGTGCGCGTGTCCGCGACGCAGGGGCTGCTGTGGCTGTCGCATGACGGCGCGGACGGCCGCTATACGTTGTCGCAGCTCGACGGCTGCGAAGCCGCGCCGATCGACGGCCGCTGGCATCTGGTCGTGCGTGTGCGCGACGCCGTACGCGGCGAATGGAAGCTGCCGATGATGGACAAGCGCGATGCGCAGCGCTGGGCGCGCGTGCTGATGCTCGCGCGGGACAACCGGCTGTGACGGGCCACGGCCACGTGCCGACGCCTGACGCCCGACGAACCGGAATGCCGCTGGCCGCTTTCTAGCGCGCGCCGAGCGCCCATAACGCGTCGAGCACGTGCTGGGTCGACCGCTCGACCGGGCCGGCCCGATGGGCGATGCCCAGTTCGCGCCACAACGCCGGACGCAGCGGCCGCATGACGATGCGTGCGTCCGGCAACGGGGCGCCCGCCTCGTGCGGCAGCAGCGTCGCGCCGTAGCCGGCGGCGACCAGACTCTTGATCGCATCGTTGTAGTTGAGTTCGATGCGCGGCTCGGGGCGGTGGCCACCGAGCGCGAACCATTCCGTCGTGAGCCGCGACAGGCGGGTGGTCGCATTGTTGAGAATCAGCGGACGCGCGGCCAGATAGGCCGGCGTCACACGCGCCGGCAGCCGCCAATCCGCGGGCAGAAAGGCGAGCACCGGATCGCGCCGCCACGCGCGGATCGACAGCCCCGCGACCGCCGGCTGCGGCAGCGCCACCAGGCCGACGTCGAGCGTGCCATGCGCGATGCGCGCCAGCGTGTCGTGCGACGTGAGCACCGCGATCTGGACATCGATGTCCGGATGCCGCTCGCGCAGCCGGGCCACCGCCTGCGGCAACAGATGAGCGATCGCGCCGGTCGATGCGCCGAGACGCACCCGCCCGGTCAGCCCCTGCACTTGTCGCTCCACGTCGTCGAGGGTCGACTCGACCTCGGCCAGCAGACGGCGCGCCCGCTCCACCAGCACGGCACCGATGGTCGACGGCTGCACGTTGCCGCGCGTGCGCGACAGCAACGGCGCACCGATGCGGCTTTCGAGTTCGGCAACATGAAGGCTGACCGTCGGCGGCGCGAGATGAAGCAGTTGCGCGGCGGCCACGAAGGATCCCTGGTCGGCGATCGCGACCAACGTACGCAGTCGATCCAGACTGATCTCGCGCATTTCCACCTCTCGTTCAGGAAATCTGAATCTCGCAATCAGGAAATTCAACTTTTCCTATTCTAGGCGTTCGATGGACGATATGGCTTTCCCGACGTCCGAAGCGAGGAACGCGACCATCATGAGCCTCTCCACTGTCTACATCGACGGCGACCAAGGTACGACCGGACTGCAGATCCACGAGCGCCTGCGGAATCGCACCGACCTGCGGCTCGTCACGCTGCCGGATGCCGAGCGCAAGGACCCCGCGCGGCGCGCCGAAGCGATCAACGCATCCGACATCGCGATTCTGTGCCTGCCGGACGCCGCCGCGCGCGAAGCGGTCGGCTTCATCCGGAATCCGGCGGTACGCGTGATCGACGCAAGCTCGGCCCATCGCACCGATCCGGAATGGGTCTACGGTTTTCCCGAGATGATCGACGGACATGCGCAGACGATCGCGCACGCGCGGCGCGTCACCAATCCGGGCTGCTATCCGACGGGCGCGATCGGCCTGCTCGGGCCGCTGCAACGAGCCGGCCTGCTTCCGCGCGACTATCCGGTGAGCATCCATGCCGTGTCCGGTTACTCAGGCAGCGGCCGGGCCGCCGTCGACGAATTCGAATCGAACGGTGCCGCGCGCACGAAACCGCTGCAGGTCTACGGCCTCGCGCTCGCGCACAAGCACGTGCCCGAAATCCAGCTGCACGCCGGGCTCGCGCATCGTCCGCTGTTCGTGCCGGCTTACGGCGCCTATCGGCAAGGCATCGTGCTGACCGTGCCGATCGAGCTGCGCCTGCTCCCGGCTGGCGTGACCGGTGAGTCGCTGCATGCGTGTCTCGCGCACCATTACGCCGGCGCGCGCCACGTCGAGGTCACTCCGCTCGCGGATACGCGCACGATCGCGCATCTCGATCCGCAAGCGTTGAACGGTACGAACGACCTGCGGCTCGGCGTGTTCGTGAATGTCGAGCACGGTCAGGTGCTGCTGTCCGCCGTGTTCGACAATCTCGGCAAAGGGGCATCCGGCGCGGCCGTGCAGAATCTCGACCTGATGCTCGGTGCGGCGAGCGCGGCGAGCACACCGAAGGCGGCGTAAATCACGGGCGGGCGTCATCATTGGCAGGTCCGGCGCATCGCGGCCGCCGGTGTGCGCGGCACGCTACCGGATCGCGACGCGATTGCGAGCCAACGACGGGCGTCCGCCAACGCTTTCACATGCCCCCGTAAAAGCTCACCTTTGGCCGATTTCAGGCCGCATCGTCACCCGCTGCAGCGTTCAACCCGGCAAGCGCCTCCGCGAGAAAATCGACGCATACGCGCACTTTCGCCGAAGCCGCGACGCGTTCCGGATACACCGCCCAGATGTTCGCCGGCTGGATTACGTCCGGCAGCACGCGACGAAGTGCGCCGCGTTCGATCAGCGGCCCCGCTTCCCAGATCGAGCGCAGCACGATCCCGCGCCCGGCCAGCGCCCATTGCACGGCCACCTCGCCGTGGTTCGTCGACAGCGCGCCGCCGACCTTCACCGTTGCCGTTTCGCCGCGCAGGTTCAGCCGCCAGACGCCGAACGGATGGTCGCGCTCCTTGATCGCGAGGCAGTCGTGCGATGCGAGATCCGCGAGCGTGCGGGGCGTGCCGCGCCGTGCGAGATAGTCGGGCGATGCGCACAGCACGCGATAGTTCGCGGCAAGGCGGCGCGCGATCAGGTGATCGGCGATCTCGTCGCCGATGCGCACGTCGAGGTCGTAGCCTTCGCCCGCAACGTCGACGAGCCGGTCGAACAAATCGAGCCGCACGTTCAGCTGCGGATAACGCGCGGAGAAGTCGAGCAACGCCGGCGCGACGACATGACGGCCGAAACCGAAGCTGCTCGAGATGCGCAGCGTGCCGCGCGGCACCGTGCGCGTGGTCGACACGTCCTCGACGAGATGATCGACGTCGTCGAGAATCTTCTCGGCACGCGCGAACACGCGTTCGCCGGCCTCCGTGACCGTCACGCGGCGCGTCGAGCGATGCAGCAGCCGCGTGCCGAGCTGCGCCTCGAGCAGCGCGATGCGCTTGCTCACATAGGCGGGCGAGACCGCGAGCTGCTCGGCCGCCGCACTGAAGCTCGTCAGGCGGACGACCAGGCTGAAGACGCGCAGGTCGTCGAGATTCGGCGATTTATTCACGATTCGTGGAAAGTCGATTAACCTTTCGCACGATTTTAATCTGAATGGAAATAAATAAAATGGCGTCGTGTTCCGCTGCGCACGCTGCCGGCGGCCCGACCAGCCAAGGAGGCTTGCATGAGCGACAAGACGTACAAGATTGCCGTCATCCCCGGTGACGGCATCGGCCGTGAAGTGATGCCCGAAGGCCTGCGCGCGCTCGACGCCGTGACGGCGCGCTTCGGCATCCGTTTCCAGTTCGAGCAGATCGACTGGGCGAGCTGCGACTACTACGCGCAGCACGGCAAGATGATGCCGGACGACTGGAAGGCCCGGCTGTCGGGCATGGACGCGATCCTGTTCGGCGCAGTCGGCTGGCCCGCGACGGTGCCCGATCACATTTCGCTGTGGGGTTCGCTGCTGAAATTCCGCCGCGAATTCGACCAGTACATCAACCTGCGGCCCGCGCGCCTGTTCGACGGCGTGCCGTCGCCGCTCGCCGGCCGCAAGGCGGGCGACATCGACTTCATGATCGTGCGCGAGAACACCGAAGGCGAATATTCGTCGGTCGGCGGCACGATGTTCGAAGGCACCGAGCGCGAAGTGGTGATGCAGCAGTCGATCTTCACGCGTCACGGCACGGAGCGCGTGCTGAAGTTCGCATTCGAGCTCGCGCAACGCCGCGCGAAGCGCCTGACCGTCGCGACGAAGAGCAACGGCATCGCGATCAGCATGCCGTGGTGGGACGCGCGCGCGGCCGAGATGGGCGAACGCTATCCCGAGATCGCCGTCGACAAGCAGCACATCGACATCCTGTGCGCGCGCTTCGTGCTGCAGCCCGACCGCTTCGACGTCGTCGTCGCGTCGAACCTGTTCGGCGACATCCTGTCCGACCTCGGGCCGGCCTGCACGGGCACGATCGGCATCGCGCCGTCGGCGAACCTGAACCCGGACCGCACGTTTCCATCGCTGTTCGAACCGGTGCACGGCTCCGCACCGGACATCGCGGGCCAGTACATCGCGAATCCGATCGCGATGATCTGGTCGGCGGCGATGATGCTCGACTTCCTCGGCAATGGCGCGGGTCGCGAACGCGAGGCGCACGATGCGATCGTCGCGGCGATCGAGGACGTGCTGCGCACCGGGCCGCGCACGCGCGATCTCGGCGGCCAGGCGGGGACGCAGGAAGTGGGAGAGGCGATCGCGGTGCGGATCGCCGGCTGACGGGACAATCCGAAGGCGCGCGGCTCGGAAGGGTTCGATCGATGTCGTGCTCAATGGTGAGCAACACGACTGACTGCCGCGCACCTTCGTCGATTCCGACGCGCGCGCCTGGAGGCCTGCGTGTCGATGTCGAACGGTGAGCAACGCGATTCGGCGGCACGCACGGTTACGTGTCGATTCATCGCGGTGGCCAGCGTCACGTCGAAGTCGAGCGGTGAGTTGCATCGCGCATCGATATACACCGATTGAAACTTGAAACTCACCGTCATGCATGTATGCAGCAAGTGCGACGCCGATGTCGCATGCTGCGCTTCGATCAGTGCAACCGCATCGTTTCCTGCGAAGATCGATCGGTGAGATGCAGAGCGTGAAAAATCACACCGTCCCGCACGAAATTCCTCCACTCCCGAAAACGCTCACCTCAACCTGCGGCTCCCGTATTCCCTCACCGTTTCGCACAGGCGTCGCGCTCGATGCATGAACGAGCGCGTTCGCGCGACGCTATCGTGATGCGTCACAGCCCGAGATCGGACAGGCCGGGATGATCGTCCGGACGGCGACCGAGCGGCCAGTGGTACAGGCGATCCGCTTCGCGAATCGGCAGGTCGTTGATGCTCGCGTGGCGATGCGCCATCAAGCCGTTTTCATCGAACTCCCAGTTTTCGTTCCCGTATGAGCGGAACCAGTTACCGGCGTCGTCATGCCATTCGTACGCGAATCGCACCGCGATGCGATTGCCGCCGAACGCCCACAGCTCCTTGATCAGCCGGTAGTCGAGCTCGCGCGTCCATTTCCGCTGCAGCAGTCCGACGATCTCGTCGCGGCCCGTCACGAACTCCGCGCGATTGCGCCACCGGCTCTGCGGCGTATAGGCAAGCGAGACGCGCTGCGGGTCGCGCGTGTTCCACGCATCCTCCGCGGCACGCACTTTCTGGCGCGCCGTATCGAGCGTGAAGGGCGGAACGGGCGGACGAACTTCCGGAGAAGCGGACATGGGATGCTCCTGTTCAAGGTTGGGGCTGCGCATGAACGCAGCCGGTTGGGACGCGTTACTTCGACGCTCGAGACACCGTATCGAGCAAGAGTTCGGCGGTTGCGCGCGCATCGCGCGCCGCGGTCGCATCGCCGCTGACGAGCGCGACGCCGATCGCGCCGTCGATCAACACCAGCCATTGGCGCGCGAGGCGGGCCAGGCCGCGGCGCTCGATGCCGGCGTCGTCGGCATACGCGTCGAGCCGCTCGCGCACGAACGCAAGCAAGCGCGCCTTGTGCATACGCGCGACGACGCGTACCGGATCGTCGCTGTCGGCAATCTCGCCGGACGCGTTCAGGAACGCGCAGCCGTGAAAATCGGGTTGCGAGAACCAGTCGCGCAGCACGTCGAACATGCCGAGCAAGTGCGCACGCGGCGACTTGCCGCGCGCCAGCGTGGCGTCGGCGAACCAGTGCATCCAGCGCTCGTCGCGGCGCTCGAGCGCGGCGACAACCAGCGCCTCCTTCGATTCGAAATGCGAATAAAAGCTCTTTCGCGCGGCACCGGATCGCTTCACGATCGCATCGACGCCCGTGGCGTGGATGCCGCCCGAGTAGATCAGCGCTTCGGCCGCGTCGAGCAGCCGGTCGCGAACGGCCGGTTCGCCGGAGAAGTCATCGTGTGTGTTCATGGGTTTACGGTAGAACGATCGTTCTCCATCGTCAACTGCCACGTGAAAAGGCCCTGTCGTCGGAAGGGCCGAGCGCCGCCTGGTTTCGATGGCGGGCAGCGCATTGCAGGCGGCGTTTACGACATTTTTTCTTGAAGCTGACGCAGGGTGCTCACTACACTTCGGTCAACCTGTCTGGCCGAAAGGACATCATGCAGCGACCGGAATCCGCACGCTCCGAGCGTGCCTATGCGGCTTATGCGAAGCGGCTTGATGGCCGTGTCGTCGTACGGCGTTTCGATCCGCGCAGCGATTCGTACGAGTCTTTGACCGCGTTGCTGCATCGCGCGTACGCGCCTCTCGGCGCCGCGGGCTTCAACTGTCCGGGTGTCGACCAGCCGGCGTCGGCGACGCGCGAACGCATGCTCACCGGCGAGTGTTTCGTCGCGCTCGGGAACGCGCATCTGGTCGCGACGATCACGATGCAGCCGCACGATCCCGATTCGCGGTGCGATCCGTACCGCAGCCGACGCGTCGCGACGCTCGGCCAGCTGGCCGTCGATCCCGTCTGGCAGGATCGTGGCATCGGCCGTGCGCTGCTCGCGTTCGCGCAACGGCGGGCGGCCGCGCGCGGCGCGACGCACCTCGCGCTTGATGCGCCGCATGCGGCTATCCGACTCGTCGACTTCTATCGACGCGAAGGATTTCAGTTGATCGACGTGATGCGGTTTGCAGGGCACAGCTACGACAGCGCGATCCTGTGCAAGGCCGTTGGCTCGTTCGACGGGCGGATACCTGCATCCGACATGACGTCGATCCACGTCGCGCGGCGCGCCGGAGCGGCGTCATGAAACACGAAGCCGACGACGACCGTGCACGGCTCGCACTGACGCATGCCCGCACGCGGGCAGCGCTGCGCATGCGCGGGCTGGTGAAGCTGACTGTCATCACCATCGCGGTCACGCAAATTCTGACGTTCGTGTTCGACGCCCTGCTCGCCGCAGTCGGCTACGCGCCGGAAGCCGCGACGTTGCTGCTGTTCCGTTTCGTCACGTGCGCGCTCGTCAGCTTCTGGCTTCAGGCGGACGCATCCCGCGCGTATCGGCATGCGGCGCAGCACGGGTTCGTGACGGTGTCCGGTGCGCATGGCGAACTGATCGAGATTGCACCGCAATGCCCGAAACGCTGGCTCGTCGTGTTGAGTCTGCAACTCGAACCGCGATGGTTGAACGGTGAGCGGATCAAATAGCGGGCAGCGCACCGATCGATGCAGCCGGGCATGCTGACAGGTGAGTTCGCATGTGGTTGATCGGCTCACGCCTCGAGGCGGTACCGTGACGACGTTGCGTGATGACGTGCTGGCGCGGAAGCACGGCAAGAACGTGGCAAGCGGGCGATACGACAGAGGCTCGCTATTGAGGCACGGCAAATGAAACGGAAGGGCAGGAAGAAAGACACGCGCCGAGCGACGCGATGACGCGGACGGGAGATCGACGCTGACAGGTGAGGTGCACGCGCGATTGCATGTCACCGATGCGGGCTTGCTGCGGAATCGAAGCGCGATCGCGCTCATATCGCCAACTAGAAACGACGTGCAGCCCATTGACTTACTTGCCTGCGCGCCTCGAGAAAGCACGATCGAGCCGCCATTCGGCACGCAAACACAGCTCCCGAATAATCTCACCTCACGCGTTCGTCGAAGCCGCCCTGCCTCGACAAACGCTCATGCCGACACGAACGGGGCAGTCGGCAAACGCGCCGAGCCGCCCCGCCGGCACTCAGACCGTCCAGTCGAGGATCACCTTGCCGCTTTCACCGGACAGCATCGCGGCGAAGCCTTGTTCGTAATCGTCGGCCGCAAAACGATGCGTGATGATCGGCGACAGATCGAGGCCGCTTTGCAACATCGCGACCATCTTGTACCAGGTCTCGAACATCTCGCGCCCGTAGATGCCCTTGATCTCGAGCCCCTTGAAGATCACCTGGTTCCAGTCGATCGCCGTCTGCGCGGGCGGAATGCCGAGCAGCGCGACCTTGCCGCCGTGATTCATCGCCTCGAGCATGCTGGTGAACGCGCTCGGCACGCCCGACATCTCGAGGCCGACATCGAAGCCTTCCGTCATGTGCAGGTCGGCCATCACGTCGCGCAACGACTCGCGTGCGACGTTGACCGCGCGCGTCGCACCCATCTTGCGCGCGAGTTCGAGCCGGTAGTCGTTGATGTCGGTGATCACGACGTTGCGCGCGCCGACGTGCTTGGCGATCGCGACGGCCATGATGCCGATCGGGCCCGCGCCCGTGATCAGCACGTCCTCACCGACGAGATTGAACGACAGCGCCGTGTGCGTCGCGTTGCCGAACGGATCGAAGATCGATGCGAGATCGTCTGAAATCTCGGGCGGAATCTTGAACGCGTTGAACGCGGGAATCGCCAGATACTCGGCGAACGCGCCCTCGCGATTCACGCCGACGCCGACGGTGTTGCGGCACAGATGCCGGCGGCCGGCACGACAGTTGCGACAGAAGCCGCACGTGATGTGGCCTTCGCCGGACACGCGGTCGCCGATCGCGAAGCCGCGCACTTCCTGCCCCATCTCGACGATCTCGCCAACGTATTCGTGGCCGACGTGCATCGGTACGGGAATCGTCTTCTGCGCCCAGTCGTCCCACTTCCAGATATGGATGTCGGTGCCGCAGATCGCCGTGCGGCGAATCTTGATCAGCACGTCGTTGTGTCCGACTTCGGGGCGCTTCACGCGCGTGAGCGTGAGACCCGGACCGCGCTCGAGCTTTGCCAGTGCTTTCATGGTCGCGCCTCCGTCAGACGATGCCGAGCGACTTGCCGACGCGCACGAACGCGGCGACCGTCTGATCGATCTGTTCAGGCGTATGCGCGGCGCTCATCTGCGTGCGGATGCGTGCGCGACCGCGCGGCACGACCGGGAACGAGAAGCCGATCACGTAGACGCCTTCTTCGAGCAACTTGTCGGCCATGTTGGTCGCGAGCTGCGCGTCGTCGAGCATCACCGGGATGATTGGATGCGCACCCGGCACGAGCGTGAAACCCGCGGCGGTCATCTGTTCGCGGAAACGCGCGCCATTCTCGCGCACGCGTGCGCGCAGCTTCGCCCCTTCGTCGCTGCCGAGCAGTTCCAGCACCTTCAGCGACGCCGCGGCAATGCTCGGCGTCAGCGTGTTCGAGAACAGATACGGGCGCGAACGCTGGCGCAGCAATTCGACGACCTCGCGGCGAGCCGCGACATAGCCGCCCGATGCACCGCCCAGCGCCTTGCCGAGCGTGCCGGTGATGATGTCGACGCGACCGTCGACGCCGCAGTACTCGGGCGTGCCGCGGCCGTGCGCGCCGATGAAGCCGACCGCGTGCGAATCGTCGACCATCACGAGCGCGCCGTAACGATCGGCGAGGTCACAGATGCCTTTCAGATCGGCGATGATGCCGTCCATCGAGAACACGCCGTCGGTCGCGATCAGCTTGTGGCGCGCGCCTGCTGCGTCGGCTTCCTTCAGTTTCGCCTCGAGATCGGACAGATCGTTGTTCTTGTAGCGGAAACGCTTCGCCTTGCAGAGGCGGATGCCGTCGATGATGCTCGCGTGGTTTAGCTCGTCGCTGATCACCGCGTCGTTCTCGTCGAGCAGCGTCTCGAACAGACCGCCGTTCGCATCGAAACAGCTCGAATAGAGGATGCTGTCTTCCGTGCCGAGAAACGACGCCAGCGCGCTTTCGAGCTGCTTGTGCACGGTTTGCGTGCCGCAGATGAAGCGCACCGACGCCATGCCGAAGCCATCCTGGTCGAGACCGGCCTGCGCCGCGGCGATCAGGCGCGGATCGTTCGCCAGACCGAGATAGTTGTTCGCGCAGAAATTCAGCACGCCGGCACCGCTGGCGAGCCGCACGGCCGCCGCTTGGGGACTCGCGATCTCGCGCTCGGTCTTGTAAAAACCATCCGCGCGGATCTGGTCGAGCGTCCCGCGCACCTGGGCGAGAAAGGCATCACGCATCGCAAAGCTCCTGACATGGGTTCGCAATCCGCCGCGCGCCGCTCGTGGCGGCAGCGCAACGGCCTGCTACTGTTATAGTCGGTCGTTCGGTTGACCGCATTTATCCGATATTCCGAACTAGAATTCGAAATACCGAACAACTCTAAGCGAACGGAAACCAAATGGCAAGTTCCTCCGCGTCGCGGCGCACGCGTGCCGGCGCCGCACCGCAGCCACCGGGCGTGACGCCGCCGCGCGTCGGCGAGCAAATCCAGCGCCTGCGCAACGAACGCAAGCTGACCCTCGACGACCTGTCGCGCGCAGCTGGCGTATCGAAGTCGATGCTCTCCGAGATCGAGCGTGACAAAGCCAATCCGACGATCGCGGTCGCATGGCGGCTCACGAATGCGCTCGGCATCACGCTCGACGAGCTGTTCTCGCAGCCGAAAGCGCCGGAGACGATCCGCGTGGACGGCCCGCACGACATCCCGACGCTCGCCGGCCACGACGGCCGCTATCAATTGCGCGTATGGGGCCCGATCGACCTGGCCGGCAAGTTCGAGTGGTATGAGCTGACGCTGCCGGGCGGCGGCGCGCTCGTGTCGAACGCGCACGAACCCGGCACGCGCGAGCACCTCACCGTGCTGCAGGGCGCGATGGAAATCGAAGCCGCGGCGGCAAGCCGGCGCCTGAAAGCGGGCGACACCGCGCGCTACCCGGCCGACACACCTCACGCCATCCGCAACCCCGGCAAGGCCGAAGCGCGCGCACTACTGATCGTGATTCATCGCTGACGATGCGAATAGCTGGCCGAAAGGCCTGTTGCGGAAAATACTGTATGTTTGTACAGTATACGGACATTCCGCCATGCATTGGCCGGGCCGGCGCACCGAGGCGCCTGCTCCGGTCGACAGGAGCCTGCGATGACAGAAGAACAAGATTTGGCCGCGCTCAGCTTCAAGGCTGCCGCGCATGACCTCGAGTTGATTGTGCGTCATATAGCCGGGCGCTACATCCATCAGCGCGTCCCGCTGTCGTGGCGTCTGCTGCACGCCATCGAAGCCGAAGCGCTCGCCGATCTCGGCTTTGCCAGCCGGCACGAAGCCGGCATGCGCCAGTTGTTCGAACGGCCGTCGGACATGACCTTTCCCGAAACGGATGATCCGATCGACTTCGGACGATCGAATGCACTACCCGCTGTCTTCTCGTTCGCGGTCCTCGCGTATGAAGCCGCAGCCAGATCGCAGGAAGCGGCACCCCGCGAGCGCATTCATCACTCGTCCAAGGCGTGGGGCGACTGACGCCCGGCCCCGGCCATTCGACACGGCGGCCGGCTCCCGCATCCTGCTGCCCGCGAAGTTGCGGATAGGGCTACCATATACGCAACTAACGGAATAAACGACATGTCCCTTCCCACATCCTCCGACACGCCCGCACGCCCGGAAGAAAAGGATCTGTTCGACCGCGGTGCATCCGACTGGATCATCTCGCCCGAAGCCGCGTTCGATGCATGGCTTGCCATGCAAGACTACCGCCGTTCGTCGGCCGACGTCTACCGCGCACAATGGGGCGCTTTTCTCGCATGGCTACGTGCACATCAAAAAAACCTGGCCACGGTCGATACCGCAACGATCGCGAATTTCGTCAGCGAGCTTCCTATCCGGAAAACTCAGCGAATGCGCTATTTGAGGCTGATCGAACGCGTGCTCGACCACATCCGGCGCACCGAGCTCGCGTCCACCAACCCGGCCCGCTTCATTGCTCAGGATGGCGAAGCGAACTGGCGCCAGGCACGCGACAACGAGCCGACCGGTTTCCTAACACCGGCCGAACGCGCGAAGTTGCTGGCCTACCTGTTTTCGCCGATTGGTGTATCCGGCTCCGCATACTGGAAGGAGCGGCGCGACCGCGCACTCGTCGCCGCATTTCTCGGGGCCGGCGTGAAAACCGGCGAAGCACGCGTGCTCACGATTAGTTGCATCAATACGAGCGGAACGTCGCTGCAGATCCCGTCGACGCATCCCGATTTCGCGCGCGAAACCCATCTGGCCTCGTTCGCGATCGCGTTGCTCGAAGCGTGGCTCGTGGAGCGCAAGCGCCAGGAGATTCCGGGGGAGCTCGTGTTTCCGGCATCGCACGCCGGGCGGCCGATGCACAAGGCAACGATGCTGCGCGCGATCGATGCGATCGTCGAATCTGCGGGGCTCACGTCGTCACGCACCGCACGCGCGAGCCCGCAAACGCTGCGCAACACTTACGCAGCGGAACTGTTCGAACATGACGTGCCGCCCGAGCGGGTCGGCAAATGGCTCGGCTTCATGCGGCCGATTTCGTCGAACCGTCTTCACCGCGCATGGAAAAACTGGCGCGATGATCTCGCGAATGGTGACGCGTCCGAGCAAGACGAAAGGCTCTGATGCCGAGCCGGCTGCTCACGCGACATGACCCGTGAGCAGCCTTGTGCGGCGTAGCCTCACCGTTTCACAGCTCCCGGAAAACCTCACCTCACGCGTCCCGAATCGCCTCACCTGTGCGATCCCTGTGCCGGGCGTCACGTCAGTCGCGCGCAAAGCGTGCGATCGCTTCGAATCGGGAAGGCCAGGGTCCCGACGCATGTTCGCACTCGGGGCACGACACTTCGAATCCGTCATCGCCATGCGACAACTCCGGTTCCCCGTCGCAATGCGGGCACTGGGTCGGCACCGGAATTTCGCGGTCCAGTGACGTGCCGATTGCGGAAAACGCGTCCGCATCGAGCTGACCTGCATCGGCCAGGCGCCGAATCAGTGCGGAAATCTCCGGATTCATCCCGCGGCTCGCGCGCAGCGTATTCGCGTCGCGTGTCGCGCGGTCCAGTTCGTCGCTCTGGGTGCGCAACTGTTCCTCGAGCCGGTCTGCGCGGGCCTTGGCCGAACTCAGTTGCTGAAGAAAATCGAATTCCTTGCGCTGCACGTCACGCAGACCGCTCTGGTAGGTCGACGCCATGCTGCGCAGTGAGTCCAGCTCGACCAGCATCGGTTTGACACGGCGCTCGGCTTCGGCCACCGCATCCTTGATCTGCTGCGCGTAGTGTTCGGTGCGCTGCTGCAATTCGGCTTGCAGCGTGTCGATGCGGTCGCGCAGCGTCGCATTCTGCGTCTGCTCGGTGTCGACGCGGCCGGCCATGACGGCCAGTTCCTTTTCAAGTCGAGCGACTGTGGTGAGCAGTGTCGCCTCGTTTGCCGAACCGTGCGTCGACTGCGAAGCCAGTTGCACCTCGAGTTCGGTCACACGCGCCTGCAGCTGCTCGTTGCGGGTTTCACTGCGCGTCAGTGCGCCCTCGAGGGTTTCCTGGCGAACCGTGGCATCGCGCAGCCGTTGTTCCGCATCGGTCAGTCCGGCGCGAACCTGTTCGCGATCGACATCGAGGCTTTCCCTGGCCGCTTTCAAGGCCTCTTCATATAGCGCGCCGAGCAACGCGCCTGCCTTTTCCTCGACCGCTTTCGGGATCGCCGCACCGTCGAGCCGGATTTTCGATGCAGAACGGATTCGTTCCCAGAAATGATCGATGTCCTTTGGAATGTCGCTGGCGCTGCCGGTCTGGGTCAGGTCGCGAACGTTGGCGGCCGACGGTCGGATACCGAGATCGAAGAACAACCGCTTGCACGCATGCAGCGACAACTCCTGGCGGCGCGCGCCGCTCGCGCGAAGCGATTCCAGTTCTTCTCGGATGACTTCACGCATTTCATCCAGCGTCATGGGAGGATTCACAGGCATTGATATGTTGCGATCATAACGAAATACGTATCTTTTGATACTTGTTTTCGCGGAGTGTCGTGAATTTACGTCGCTGTGCACAGAATCCAGGGCTGTGGGCAAATCCGGACGAGCCAGCTCTTCGATTCCGTGAAACAAAGCGAAGAAAACAAGGCAAGTCCTTGTCCCGAAAGCATTTTTGAGTATGCCCCTAAAAAGCGCATTTGTTTCACATGACTGGCGTCATCGCAGCCGATCGGTGTTCAGGCGTTGGGTCTCTGTGGAAAACTCGACGACCGATGTCTTGAGAGTATTAGAAGTAAACACCCTTGAACCCTTAGTTAAAAACGTTAACGCCACGGCACAGCCTTATGTAGCAAGGCTTTCCGGCCGACAAGGTGAAGTTTTACGGGAACCAAGGTGATCTTCTGCGGGAGCTCAAGTGATGGGGTTCGGGGATCTGCGTGAGCCGATGCAGGAAAGGTCGTGAGCGGATTCGGGATCACAGTGAAACATGAGATTCCCCCAAAGGTGAGGTTTTTCGGGGCCACACAGCCACAGAACCCATGCTGTGCCTACGCGCACAGTTTTCTGCCTGTGCAGACACAGGTGAGAATTTGCGGGACCTTCTTCGCGCCCCTATTCTGCCCATCTTTTGGGCAGTTTTCGGGAAAGGTGAGGTTTCACGGGACTCCACAGGGATTTGCTGTGAGGATTTCCGGGAAACGACCGTCATTTTGCACAGCAAAAGTGCCCTGTGAAGCCAATGAGGCCCGAAAGGTGAGGCTTTTCGGGAGCAAAATTCGGGTTTTCCTGCACGGATCCCGATAAGGTGAGCTTTTTCGGGGCATCGATCACAGGCTGTCGGGCGCCTCACAGGTGAGGCTTTTCAGGAGCGCCATTTGCTCGAAAATTGGCCAAAGGTGAGGATTTCCGGGATCCGGGGTGCA
Source organism: Burkholderia sp. BCC1640 (assembly GCF_902833125.1). Lineage (NCBI taxonomy): Bacteria > Pseudomonadati > Pseudomonadota > Betaproteobacteria > Burkholderiales > Burkholderiaceae > Burkholderia > Burkholderia sp. BCC1640. Next base: position 16,657 of record NZ_CADFEF010000023.1, read on the forward strand.
GCGAATTCGCTGAAAAGCCCACCGGGACTGGTGGAAATCTGATTTTCGCTGTGCCACTTTTTGGCACAGGTGAGATTTTTCAGGACGTGGCACACAGGTGCCGCATCCGCCCGAACGCCGTAAAGGTGAGGCTTTTCGGGGGGCGATCGCCGGACACAGCGGAACGCTTGGCGCGCATAAGTATCGGATGTCATTGACATTTTTGATACCGCGGCGGTTACGGTGAGATTTTTCGGGAGCAGCTTCCGCGTTCGTTGGAACGTCGTTTTTATCATTAAGGTGAGGTTTTTCGGGAGCCTTGGACTGCTGATCCCGCGTGGGTCGGGGATTCGTCGATATCGTGGTCACAGAATTTCGAGCCGATAAGGTGAGAATTTTCGGGACCGAACGGATTCTGTGCGCTGTACAATGCGCGCCCGGGCCAGTGAAACGGTTTCGATCGACGTTGCGGAGACGCTTTTCGGTGCCGATTTCCGGATGCGGGGCGCGGTCGCGATTGCCCCATCAGCCGCGCCTGTACATGCATACAGGGCGTTGCGAGCTTGTCTGCTCGATGCCGAGACGGCCAGTGGCGACGCTGTGACGAGGACCCGGAAGCGCAGTCGTAAAATTACGACAAATCGAAGGGTGAGCCGATACGGGAGCAAATTTCGCACGTATCGAGCACAGGCAAAAATCTGTGAATCCGCGCATCCCGCGACACGTCTGGACGAGTCCGAAACGCTTTAAATCCGGACCGGTGAGGGTTTTCGGGAGAGGGTTGGGGTGAGTGCCGTTTTGCACGCGCACTTCACCGGCTATGGTGAGCATGTCGTTCTGGACGCACATCACCACAGGCGCTATCCTTCCGTGAAACTTCTCCTCCGACCAGACGCATGGCCACGAAGCGCGCCAAGAAAACCGATGTGGATGTGGTGAGTGCCAGTTCAGCCGAATTGCGTAAGGCCGTCGAGGCGATCGCAATTCAGCCGAAGAGCGGCAAGATCACGCTCCTGACCCGCAAGCTGTTCAACGTCCTGCTCGCCGTCGCGCAGCAGGCCGACGACTCGGGCGATACCTATCGCGCGCTGCTGTCGGACATCGTCGCCAACTCCGCCTTCGATTCGAACGACACCGCTCTGGTGAAGGAACACCTGCGCCGTATGGTGTCGGTCCAGGTCGAATGGAGCACGGGGACGTCGAGCCAGAAGCCGGGCCGCAAGTGGGGGATCTCGACGCTGATCGCCGATGCCGAAATTCTTGAGGATCCGGCCACCCGCCGCGTGTGGGTCGAATTTTCATTTGCACCGAAGATCAAGAAGAAGCTGCTCGACCCGGTCCAGTACGCGCGTCTGAGCCTGCAGTTCCAGAGCCAGCTGCGTAGCAGCGCTGGTCTTGCGCTCTACGAAATCTGCGTGCGCTACCTGACGAACCCGAGCCACCTGACGATGCGCGAGCCGTGGGAATGGTGGCGGCCGATCCTGTCGGGCACGCCCGATACGGAAGCCGGCGACGAGGCGAAGCGCGAGTACAAGTACTTCAAGCGGGACTACCTGCGTCCGGCGATCGCCGAGGTCAACGCGGTCACCAACATCTTCGTCGAGCTGATCGAGCATCGTGAAGGGCGGCGGGTCGCGGAGATCCAGTTCCGCGTGACCGAGCGCAAGCAGCCGATGCTCGCGCTCGACGAGCATCCGAACGTGTTCGACAGCACGCTGGTCGACCGGATGGTGAAGCTCGGGATTCCGCTCAAGGAAGCGCAGACGCTCTACGCGGACAGCGAAGAAAACCGGATTCGCGCCGCGCTGCAGATGACCGAGCAGCGGATGCGCAGCACGACGCTGCCGCCGGTGCGCAGTGCGCCCGCGTTGTTCAAGGACGCGCTGAAGAAGGGTTATGCGCCGCCGGTCGAGTCCGTTGACGCGCTGCCTTCCGGCACGCCTGCCGCGAAGGCCGTCTCGGCGCAGCCGGACGATCTGAAGGCACGTCTGTTGAGCGAATTCGCGGCGTTCCGCCGCAAGGAAGCGAAGGTGCTGTACGAGGAGCAGGGCGACGCGGAGCGCGAAGTGGCGCGCGAGTCGTTCGAGTCGGAGGTGTTGCCGACGATGGGCTCGCATCTGCGCGACGACTGGCGCAAGCGCGGTCTCGATTCGAAGCTGGCCGAGACGGCCTTTTTCGACTGGCTCGCCCAGAAGACCTGGGGCGAGCCGACCGACGGCGACCTGCTGTCGTTCACCCTGAATCAATCTCGGGCCGCCTGAGGCCCGTTCAGGCCCCTCTGGCGGGGCCGTCGCCGGCGGCCCGCCATCCGGCGTGCCCGGCGCCTCGCCAGGCCCTGCCGGCCGTTTCCATCACTCCGACAACAGCATCCGCTCGAGCTGCTCGAGGATCGCGTCGCGTTTGTCCTTCGGGAGGCCGCGCAGGCGCAGTTCGATACGGTCTTCGCCATACGACTTCAGGTCGCCGACCGACTTGCCGCCGAGCTTGATCTCGAGACGCTGCGCATAGCGCTGGCGACCCGCCGGCTTCGGCGTTTCCTGCGCCGCGACGCGGCCCTTGACGATGTCCGACACCTGGCGCGTGCTGAGATCGTCGGACACGATCTTGTTGATCAGCCGCAGCGTCGCCTCGGTGCCGCGCGCATTGTGATAACGGCCGACCTGATACGCCATGTTCGACCCGAAGCGATCGGGGCGCGCGACCATCTCCTGCATCACACTTTCCGGCAGCTTGCCGATCGACAGCGCAACCGCGACCGTCGACTCGTCGAGGCCGAGATGCTCGGACAGTTCCTTCTGACTCTGGAAATGTTTGTCGTCGAGGAAACGGCGCCATACGACAGCGTTGTCGAACACCGTCTGCGAATCGCGTTGCACGTTCAGATCGTAGCCGAGCTTGTAGCTCTGGATTCCGATCGGCACGTCGATCACGATTGCCTTCACCGACTCCTTGTTCGCTTCCTTCAACGCACGCACACGACGGCCGCCGTCGCTGACGAAATACGAACCCGGATTGTCGTAGTCCGGAATCACGTGGATCGCCTGCTGTTGCCCCTGCTTCGCGAGGTTGACCGCGAGTTCGGCAATCGACGACTTCAGATAGAAGTGCCGCGGGTTGAACGGGCTATGCTTGATCGCCTTCAGCGACAGCTCGATCACCTGGCCGGGCGCATAGCGGTTCTCGAGGCGCCACGCGCGATATTGCGGCGACTCGTCGGTCGACGGATCGAGCAGGACGTCCGGAGCCGGCGGCGGCGCGATGTCCTTCTTGGCGGACTTCGTCAGGGCGGGTGTGGCTGTCTCGGACTTGACGATGCCGTCGATGGCATTCAGCCGATCAAGCGCCGTGCGCTTCTCGCTCGTCGTGATATCCGGGCGCGCCTGGAATCCTTTTGCAAATTGGGAGGGTTTCATGCGACTCCTTTATGCGCATAAAGTCAGGGCAGCATGGCGACGATTTCGTCGGCGCATGCGCGGATTTCCGCGGCGGCCAGCTTCGCGCCACGATCGTTCATCTGCAGCACGGTCTGACCGAGCGCCATCGCCTGCTTGTACGCTTCCCGGGTCGGGATTTGCGTCTTCAGCAACGGGAAGCCGAGTTCCTCGAGCGCGCGCTTCAGCTCGCGGGTCAGCATGCGCTTCTCTTCGGTCTTGTTCAGCAGGAAGACGGCGCGGAGATCTTCGTTCATCACCTGCGCCTGCTGGATCAGCTTGACCAGCCCGACGCTCGACCAATAATCGGCCGGCGACGACGAAGTCGGGATCACGGCGATTGATGCGGCTAGCAGCACGACGCCGGAGACCTTCTCGGTGATCGACGGCGGGCAATCGACGACGATGATGTCGTAGTCGTTGATGAACTTCTTGATTTCGCGATGGATCTGGCCGCCGGCTTCGGCGAGGTTGACGACCGGGAACGGGATCCCGGCGTCGCCGTCACCGGATGCGCTCGACCAGTGAACCAGTGTGTTTTGACCGTCTGCGTCGATGACGAGGACGCGCTTCCCTTTCTCATGGAATGCCGCGCCGAGGTGCATGGCAATCGTGCTTTTGCCGACGCCACCTTTTTGTTGAGTGACTGCAATGATTTCCGCGGCCAATTTTCACTCCTGTTTTTGATCGTTGGAATTCTACAGGACGATATTTATATTTCAATGAAATTGTCGTTCGCCAACTACGCGTTAGCCATTCGGGCGATTGGTTTATGCGCATAAACGGGCTCGGGATGTCGGATGGCTGGCGCCGGTGAAGGAAGCGAGGTCGCTGTGGTGGATGATGAATGGTGATGCTCGTGACGACGGGCGGCTTTGGTTCCACGTTCGGCATACTGATCGGCGCTGCCCTATCCATCGTTGAAGGGGCGCTGCCGCGGTGTCGGTGGAGTTTGTGCGCATAAACTTCGGCAGTGCCGGAGCGCATCGACGACCCTGAGTCCTCGCTCGAGCGTGCTCCCCGATGACAAACGCCGCGCGGCTCAGACCGATGCGACGCGACACATGCATGCCATGTTCAGTGACGAAGCGCGCTGGCCGTCCCCACTGTGTTTATGCGCATAAACCATCGGGAGGCTCGGCCGTTATCGAAGGTCGTACGCCCCAGACTCCATCGTGTATTGCGATGATGATCGTTCGGTGCATCGAAGTGGCCGGGCCGACGGCGATACCCGCGGTCCTTTCCACCAGGGGACGCGCTAGCTTTATGCGCATAAAGCTAGCGACGGATACATGAGGTGGTGGCTCTGCGTCGACGCCGTCAACACGACATGACGATGAGTCTAGTCCCCTGAGCTATTCGCCACCGAAAACGGCGGCGCAAATTGCCCATGCAACGCACTTTATGCGCATAAACGCACCAAGCGGATTACGCACTCGTCGGCGCAAATCACTCTCCTCTGCACGCCACACCGAGACTCCAATCCCCTTCCACCCGTGTACCGACACCCCGCCGAAACACCCGCAACCAGACTGGCTACAATACGGGCCTTTCTCATCCAGGCCCGAACGATGATCACGATCTACCACAACCCCCGCTGCTCGAAGTCCCGCGAGACGCTCGCATTGGTCGAGACGCTGAACACCACCGGCACGCCGGTGAACGTCGTCGAATACCTGAAGACGCCGCTGACGGTCGAGGAACTGGAAGCGCTGCATCGTCAGCTTGGGCGCCCGGCGCGCGACATGCTTCGCGACGGCGAGGAGCCGTACAAGACGCTGGATCTGGCCCGTGCGAACCTGATGGACGCGGAAGCCTACGAAGCGATTGCGGCGCATCCGATTTTGCTGCAGCGTCCGATCGTCGTGTATCGAGGCAAGGCCGCCATCGGCCGCCCGCCCGAGTCGGTGCGGGCGCTGTTCGAATAATTTTAGTTCGGCGGCTTTTTCTTATCGGATCGATCCCGGCGCGAGCGCGCCGGGATCGACCGACAGGATTCGCAGCCGCCAGCGATCCCCGACGCCACGCAGCGGACAGCCCGTACTCGGCGCGCTCGCCCCACAAGCCGCCTCCAGCGTTGCCCCTACGACATCGCCAACGACATCGCCAACGACATCGCCAACGACATCGCCAACGACATCGCCAACGACATCGCCAACGACATCGCCAACGACATCGCCAACGACATCGCCAACTGCGATGCGCAACCACAGACCGACATCGGCAACTTAGCCCTTCGGCGCGTCGCCCGACGACTCGTCCTGATCACCCCTCGCCTCATCCACCATCCCCCGCCCCGCCGCTGCATGTGCCGCCGTCCGCAGCATCGCGATCTGCCCGCGATATGCGCGGCATCCGCTGCAAGCCGGCAGATGCACGTGCACCTGCATGCGCTCATGGAGCGTCAACGATCGGTCGAGCGCATCCGATAGCAGTCGCGTCACGTCTCTACATTTCCCCGGCAGCATCTTCGGTCGTCAGTCCTTTTTCGCTCAGGCAGGTGCGCAGGCGCGTGCGCGCCCGATACAGCAGCACGCTGCAATGATTCGTCGTCAATGTCAGTTCGCTGCAGATATCGGCAATCTCGACGTCGAGAAATTCTCGCATCATGAATACGCGTCCGATGTGTTCCGGCAGGTGGTCGAGGCAGGCCTGGAACAGCGTCCAGAACTGCCGTTGCTGCAGCAGCGTTTCGGGGCGTGCCCACGGTCGCGGCTTCGTGTGCGCGGCCCAGTGCCCGTTTTCCTTGAACAACTCGCGATCGAGCACGGATTCGCCGTCGAGCTCCGCGTCGAGTGCGGACAGACTCACCGTCCGCTGCCGTGCACGCAGAATGTCGATCAGCTTGTTGCGCAGAATGCCGAACACCCAGGTCTTGTGGGCCGACCGTCCCGCGAACTCCCCCGCATGCGTCCACGCAGCGGTCAGCGCTTCCTGCACGGCATCCTCGGCCGCATCGGCATCGCGCAGTTGGAGTCGCGCGAAGCGCAACAGGTCGCGGCGCAGTTGCGCGAGATAGGTGGGGTCGTCGTACGCGGACGGCATGGCGGGTCGGGAGCCTTACGGAGCGGAGGCGATCATGTGCGCGCCGTCGGGCGGGCGCATCGCGGTGCGAGCAGCTTACTGGTCGAGACGCCGCGCTGCAACGGATGTTCCGTCACGAATTCACGAAGCCGGCCGGCGCGCTGCGCTATGCTTGCCGGAGCCCCGCATCGCGCGTCGTGAAATCGCGACGCGGGCAGTCTGTAACATCAGATCATAGCGGCCAAGTTATCCACAATTTCTGTGGAAAACCTTGTGGAAAGTCGGCCGGTCGGCCCCGTGGGACGGCTCGCGGGCTGGCTTGCCTATAAACAGACCTTTGTCGCCTGTTCGGAATCAATCGATCCGATTCCTCACCCACCGGAAGGAGAAAGCCATGTCCTATCGTGTTGCAGTCGTCGTCGGCAGCCTGCGCCGCGGTTCCTGGAACCGCGCGCTCGCGCATGCCGCGATCTCGCTCGCCCCCGCCGATTTCTCGTTCGAATTCGTCGAGATCGGCGAACTGCCGCTGTACAGCCAGGACTACGACGCGGATTTTCCGGAAGTCGCGAAGCGCTTCAAGCAGTCGATCGAAGCCGCCGACGCACTGCTGTTCGTCACGCCTGAATACAACCGCTCGATCCCGGGCGTGCTGAAGAACGCGCTCGACTGGGGCTCGCGCCCGTGGGGTCACAACTCGTGGTCCGGCAAGCCGGGCGCCGTGCTCGGCACGTCGCCGGGCGCGGTCGGCACCGCGCTCGCGCAGCAGCACCTGCGCAACGTGCTCGCGTATCTCGACGTGAAGATGCTCGGGCAGCCGGAAATGTTCATCAAGCATGACCCGGCGCGCATCGACGACGAGGGGCAGATCGTCAGCGAGGACACCCGCAAGTTCCTGCAGGGTTTCGTCGACCGCTACGTCGACTGGGTGCGCGTGCTGAAGGCGGCCTGAGCGCCGTCCCCTTCCCGCCGCCGGCACCGGCCCGCATGCCGCGGGTCAGGCGCCGGCATGCCGCGCATCGCGCGCTTCGCGGATGCCGAGCAGGATCTCGTCGAGCAGCGCGATGTCGAACGGCTTCGACAGCACGCGCACGTTGACGGTACGCGTGCGGTCGAGTTCCTCCGCGTATCCCGTGACCAGGATCACGGGCAGCTTCCCCGGCCGCTTGTCGATCGCTTCGGCGAGATCGATGCCGTTCAGGCGGCCCGGCATGTGGATATCCGAGATCACCAGATCGAAGGCGTCGTTCGCGGCCGCGCCCTCGATCAGGCGCAACGCGTCGTCGGCGGTGGGGGCGTAGGTGACGCGGTGCCCGAGCAGCGTCAGCAGCGCTTCGGTGCCGGCCGCGACTTCGCTGTTGTCTTCGACCAGCAGCACGTGCAGGCCCGCGAGCGCGCCGGTGTCGTGCGCGACGGGCTGCGAGCGCGCGACGATGTCCTCGACGCGTGCGCGCGGCAGGTAGAGGCGCACCGACGTCCCGGCGCCGACCGCGCTGTCGATCGTCGCGAGGCCGCCCGAGCGCTCGCAGAACGCGAACACCTGCGGCAGCCCGAGCCCCGTTCCCATGCCCTGCGCCTTCGTCGTGAACAGCGGCTCGAACGCACGCGCGAGCACGTCGGGCGCCATGCCCGAGCCCGTATCGTCGAGCGAGATCTGAACGAAGTCGCCGATCAGCGGAAAGCCGTCCTCGCGGCGCAGCGTCACGTTGCGCGCACCGACCGTGAAGCGGCCGCCCGCCGTCATCGCATCGCGCGCGTTGACGGCGAGATTGATCACCGCGAGCTCAAGCTCCGCGACATCGACCCGGATCGGCCAAATGCCGGGCTCGATCGCGACGACCAGCGACGACTTTGAACCGAGCGACGTCTTCAGCAGTTCGCGACACGTGCCGAGCCACTGGCCGACGTCGATCGTCTCGTTGTGCAGCGGCTGCTTGCGCGCGACGCCGAGCAACTGGCGCGTGAGCGACTGGCCGTTCTTCAGCGCGCGTTCGATCGCACCGAGTTCCTTGTCGAGATGCTGGACGCCGCGTCGCCGCGCGATCTGCACGTTGCTCGAGATGATCATCAGCAGGTTGTTGAAGTCATGCGCGACGCTGCCGACCAGGTTGCCGAGCGCCTGCATCTTGCGCGACTGCCGGTATGCCGATTCGATCGAGCGCCGCATCGACGCTTCGGCCTGCCAGCGGTCCCACGCTTCCTCTTCCGCCTTCAGCCGCTTCAGCGACAGCCAGATCACCGACCACAGCGCGATCGACGGCGCGAACATCGAGATGAACAGCACGCTCAGGTGTTCGTACCATTCATGCCAGATCGCGGATGTGCGGTACGCGCAGGTCACGTACACGGGGTAGCTGCCGACCTGGCGGTACGCGACGATCTCGCTGCTGGCGCCGTCGTGGCGCACGCGCACGACGCCCGCGCGCGGATCGTTGCGGGCGTTGCCGAACGTGGCCGTGAGATCGGTGTGCGCGAGCGACGGCGGCGGCGGATACGACGCGATCACCGCGCCGTCGGAGCGCGCGAGCGCCATCGTCATCGGCGTGGTCGCGCCGCCGAGCAGGTCGCGGTAGAACGCATTGAAATACGAAGACTTCAGCGCGATCGACACCATTCCGGCGAACGAACCGTCGCTGTGGCGTCGCGCGACGCCCGTGTTGAACACGGGGATGTTCTCGAGCTTGAGCGGACCCATCATCAGCTTCGAGATGTGTTCGATCACCTTGCCGTCGCGGATGCCGGCGAAGTCGTCGCGATACGCGATCGACGCATAGGGCGCCGGATAGTAGAGGCTGTTCGCGAGCAGCATCCCGCTCGCACCGAAGATCGACACCGCGGCCACCTGCGGATAGCCGCCGCCGATCGTGTTCAGCGCTTCGTGGATGTCGGATTCGTGGCGGCGCACGGTGGCGTCGTCCATGTCCTGCACGAGGTCGACGATGCGCGCGTCGAGCGTCTCGCTCAGGTCGAACACCTTGAGCGCATGCTCCTCGGCGACGCGCACGGTGCGCATCGTCACGTCGCTCGCCGCGGCCTCGCGTGCTTTCAGGTCGTTGTACGCCATGACCGACACGTAGATGCACGGCAGCACGATCGCCGCGACCAGCAGCACGATCAGCGTCACGCGCCGGACCGCGAAATCGTGCTCGGGTGCGCCGGACGCATAGCTGCCGTCGTCCTGCCAGTCGTCGGCGGGCGGAGAGACGGGTGTGCGGGAGTCGGCGGGACGTTCGGACGTCATCGAGGAAGGCGGGCCAAGCTGAGATGTTCAATCATAAACGAGTTGCGCTTGCTCGCCGTACCCGCGCGCGGATGTGCAACCTGATGATTCCGACAGGGCGAAATGAAAGTTTGAAAACGCTATGAATCCGGCAGCGCAAACGTACACAAAGAAAAATTTTGCGTGCTTATCTTGAAAATGGTCGCGCCTGTTTTCGGAATGCAGGCCGATCGAACCGATTTTGTTCGAAATGGTGAAAATGGCGAGTTGCACTGCCTTCGGTTTACTCAGAGAATCGCGCCTTGCTTTCCCTATGACAGATATATGCGCCCGCCGGCGTTCGCGGCGCGGTGTGTCGCGTGCCTCGCGCCGCGACGCCCGCGCTTGATTGCACGGCGCCTCAAGAAGCGCGCCGCGCGGTCGTTAACGCGAGAGAGACCATTCCGTATACCGCTTCGCTGCCATGCCTTTGCCGATCGTGATCGCCGACGACTCCTTGCTCGCTCGCAAACTTCTGACAAAGGCACTGCCGGGAGACTGGGACGTCGACGTCGCGTATGCGGCGAATGGTCGCGAGGCTCTGGCGCTCTATCGTGACGGCAAAGCTTCCGTGATGTTTCTGGACCTGACGATGCCCGACATGAACGGCTATCAGGTGCTCGAGACACTGCGCCACGAAGATCTGAACACGTTCGTGATCGTGGTATCCGCCGATATTCAGCCGCAGGCGCAAGCACGCGTGCGCGAGCTGGGCGCGATCGCATTCGTTGCCAAGCCCGTGACGTCGGAGGCGTTGCTGCCCATTCTCAAGGAGTATGGGTTGTATGCCTGAATCGGTGTTCACGGCGGAGCAACGCGACGCGTTGCAGGAGATCGCCAACCTTGCGATGGGCCGCGCCGCCTCACGGCTCGCGTTGCTGCTCGGGCATTTCATCGAGCTGTCGGTACCGCGCGTGCGCGTCGTGAAGGCCGCCGACGCGGGCGACGCGCTGCGCGAGATGACGGGCATCCACGACAACGTGACGGCCGTGCGCCAGGGATTCCGTTCCGACATCAAGGGCGAGGCGATCGTGCTGTGCCGCAGCGCGGGCGTCGCGCGGCTCATGTCGCTGATGGACCGCACGTTCGGCGACGGTGTGTACGCCGGCATGGCCACGCAGGACGAACTCGTGTTCGATGTCGCGAACGTGCTGATGAGCGCGTGCGTCGCGTCGATTCTCGACGAGCTCGGCCGCAAGCCCGTGTTCTTCCCGCCGGGGCTGCTCGGCGCGAACGTGTCGTTCGACGACGTGTTCCAGCCGAACGCGCTCGCATGGAGCGTCGCGCTGCTGCTCGAAGTGAACTTCGGCCTCGAGGATCACGCATTCCGCGCACATTTCGTGATGCTGATGGCCGAGGATTCGATCCGGCTGATGGGCGACGCGCTCGACGCATTGCTGTCCGCGCTATGACCGCTACCCCGACCACCACCGCCGCGTCGCTGAGCGACCTCGTGATCGAACGCGTCGGCTTCGGCCTGTTCGTGCTCGACCGCACGATGAACGTGCTGATGTGGAATCGCTTCATGCAGGACCACAGCGGTATCCCGGCTGCCGACGTGATCGGCCGCAACCTGTTCGACCGCTTTCCGGAACTGCCGCGCGCATGGCTCGAACGCAAGCTCGAGAGCGTGTTCCAGCTCGGCAGTTTCGCATTCAGTTCGTGGGAGCAGCGGCCTTACCTGTTCCGCTTCGAGCACGACCGGCCGATTACCGGCGGCGTCGACTACATGCAGCAGGACTGCACGTTCATGCCGCTCACGCGCGGCCGCGAAGTCGAGGCCGTCTGCGTGACGATCTCGGACGTCACGCACGTGAGCGTGATGCAGCGCGAGCGCGAGGAGGCGGTCGCGAAGCTGCGCGAGCATGCGAATCGCGACGGCCTGACCGGCATCGCGAACCGGCGCTTCTTCGAGGCTCGGCTCGGCGACGAATTCGCGCGCTGGCAGCGCTACGGCGGCGACCTGTCGGTGCTGCTGTTCGACCTCGACCACTTCAAGACGATCAACGACCGGTTCGGGCACGCGGCCGGCGATGCGGTATTGCGCGAGACGGCGCGCCGCGTCGCGTCCATCGTGCGCGCGCAGGATACGTTCGGCCGCTTCGGCGGCGAGGAATTCGCGCTGCTGCTGCCGTGCACGAATCTCGACGAGGCGATGCGGGTGGCCGACAAGGTACGCGACGCGATCGGCAGCACGCCGGTCGACGCGGAAGGCGTCAGCGTGCCGGTGACGGCGAGCGTCGGCGGCGCGTGCGCGACGGCGGGCGCGTCGGGGTTCGACGCGCTCGTCAACGAGGCCGACACCGCGCTCTATCGCGCGAAGCGGCTCGGGCGCGATCGGTCGATCGCCTACGCGTAACCGCCGCGCCGCCGCTTCACGCGCGCGATGCGCGCCGTTCAGCTTTTCGCGATATCCGCGAGCACGCCGGCCAGCACGGCCGGCTGCGACACGAACGGCGAATGGCTGCTGTCGAGCTGGTGCACGTGCGTCGGGTTGCCGGGCACGAACGCGTCGGCTTCGTCGATGAAGCGCTGCTGCAGCGCGGGCAGGATCACGCGATCCGCCAGGCACTTGATGTAGTGACGATCGATCGCGCCCCAGCGCGCGGTGGTCGTCGGGATCGCGGTCGCGAACGGCGCAGCCGGCACGTCGCAGGTCATCAGGTTCGCCACCGCCTCGAAGTCGGCCTGCGGCACGTCGTCGTACAGCGCGCGCTTCGCGAGCTCGCGATACGCGGCATCGCCGCTGCGCGGATCGATCCGCAGCGCGCCCGCGACGCGCGGGCTCGCGAGCATCAGCGGGCCCAGCATTTCACCCTTGTTTTCGGGTGCACGCACATAGTCGAGGCCCGGCACGCCCGACGCGGGCATGAACGCCGAGAGATAGACGATCTTCGCGATCTTCTCCGGCGCGCGCTCCGCCGCAGCCGTGATCGCGAGGCCGCCCATGCTGTGGCCGACGAGCACGACCTTGCCGCGGCCGAGCGCGTATGCGTCGTCGACTGCCTGCATTACCTGCGTCGCGTAATCGTCGAGCGTGGTATTCGCGACCGGCGACGGCTCGGCGCCGAATGCGTCCTCGTCGAGCGGCCGTTCGAGATACGACGCGGGAAAGCGGGCATTGATGCCGTGCGCGGGCAGGTCGCGCGCGATCGACAGGTAGCCGCGCGCGGCCAGCGCGGCCGCGACGTGCGCGTAGCACCACGCACCATGCCACGCGCCGTGCACCAGCACGAAAACGGGGTGGTCGGATTGCGCGGCGGCGGTTACGTTCGTCTCCATGGTGTCCGTGTCTTTTTTCGAGAAAGATGTTCATCTTAGACGAAGCCGCGCGCGTCCAAGCATGAACACGCGGCCCGACCGTGCACGCGCCCGGATCGGCCGTCGCGATCAGGCCCTTTTGTCTCGTTCAGGCCACATTTCGTCCTGATCTGATTTGAATTTGCGCCGAAGCGCGCTAATTTGACGCTTTGTTACCGATTGCGCTCCATGAACGTCGACTACCTCTTCTACCGGCGGCCGGAAAAGCCTGGCCCCTATTCGCTCGACGATCTGGGCGAGATCGCGCCGCCCATCGGTCCGAGCGACGTGGTGCGCGCGGGGATCGCGCGCGTGTTCGAGCAGATCGACTGGCACGAGTCGCCCGACGTGCCGGGCGCGTGGTTCGGCACCGGCGGCCCGTCGTTCCAGTTCACGGCGGAGCCAGACGGGCGTGTAACGAGCTTCATGGGCTCGCGCCTCGAGCGCCGCTCGATGCTGCAGCTGACCCGCGAAATGGGGCTCATCGCGCTCGATCTGCAGCGCGACATCGTCTACGGCTGACGGGCGGCGCGACGCCGTTCCCCGTCGCGGCCGGCCACGCCGGCACAGGGCCCCGAAGCGGCCCGCCGGGCGCGGCGTGTGTCCGCCATCGAACTTCAAAGATTGCTATACTTTCGCCCAATTCCGGCTTCCGGCCGGTAATTTGTGCCTGTCTGCGTCGATCGTTCGCATATCTCGCACGCATTTGACGCCCTGACCAACCCAGCCGGGCATGGCCTCTTCAATCGCCCCGCGTGGGTGTCTCCGTGGAGCTCGTCTTGGCCGTTTCCAATCTCGTCGTGGACGAACAAGAAACCGACGCCGCTGCCGTCACATCGGGCAGTTCTTTCTATCTGGCGATGCGCATCCTGCCGGCAGTGCAGCGCGACGCGATGTTCCAGGTCTACGCGTTCTGCCGCGCGGTCGACGACATCGCCGACAGCGACCTGCCGCGCGCCGAGCGCAACGCGGGCCTCGATCGCTGGCGCGCGGACATCGATGCCTGCTTCGCCGGCCCGCCGCCGCGCCATCTGGTCGCGCTCGAGCGCGAGATCCGCGCATTCGACCTGAAGCGCGAGGACTTCCACGCGATGATCGACGGGATGGCGATGGACGCCGCCGAGGACATCTGCGCGCCGGACGAACCGACGCTCGACCTGTTCTGCGATCGCGTGGCGAGCGCGGCCGGCCGTCTGTCGGTGAGGATTTTCGGGATCCCGGAGGCGGAAGGCATCGAGCTGTCGCACCACCTCGGCCGCGCGCTGCAGCTGACGAACATCCTGCGCGACATCGACGACGACGCGGCGATCAACCGCTGCTATCTGCCGCGCGAGCTGCTCGCGCGCGAAGGCATCGCGATCACCGATCCGGCGACGATCGTGCGCGACCCGGCGCTGCCGCGCGTGTGCGCGACGCTCGTCGAGCGCGCGCTCGAACACTTCCGCGCGGCGGACGCCGTGATGGATCGCTGCACGCGCGCGCAGGTCAAGGCGCCGCGCATCATGTCGGGCGCGTACCGCTGCATTCTGGAAGCCGCGATCGCGCGTGGCTTCGCCGCCCCGCGCGTGCCGCTGCGCAAGCCGAAGGCGCGCATGCTGATGATCGCCGCGCGCTACGCGCTGTTCTGAGCCGATGCCCAGAACCGTCCACGTGATCGGTGCAGGACTCGCGGGCCTGTCGGCCGCCGTCGAGCTGCAACGCCGCGGGCGGCGCATCGTGCTGCACGACGCGCATGCGCATGCGGGCGGGCGCTGCCGCTCGTGGTTCGACGGGACGCTGAACACGACGCTCGACAGCGGGCTGCACCAGGTCTTCGCGGGGCAGTCCGCGACGCAGCGCTACCTGCGCGCGATCGGCGCGGCCGATCAGCTGACGGGCCCCGCGCTGCCTGAATATCCGGTGGTCGACGTCGCGTCGCAGCAGCGCTGGACGCTGCGCTTCGGCAACGGGCGCTGGCCGTCGTGGCTGTTCGACGCGGCATCGCGTGCGCCGGGCACCACGCCGCTCGACTACCTCGCGCTGGCGTCACTCGCGTTCGCGCGCACCGGCCGTTCACTCGCACAGACGATGCGATGCGACGGCGTGCTGTGGGATCGTTGGCTGCGGCCATATTGGCTCGGGGTGCTGAACGTCGAACCGCGCCACGCGAGCGCCGAGCTCGCGCGTGCGGCACTGTGCGGCATGTTTGCCGCGGGCGGCCCCGGTTGGCGCCCGCTCGTCGTGCGCCGCGGGCTCGGCAGCGCATTCGTCGAACCGGCGCTGCGGATGCTGCAGCACGGCGGCGCGCAGATCCAGCTGAACTCGCGGCTCGATGCGTTCGAATTCGGCGCGCACGGCAACGCGGTCGATGCGGTCGCGATCGGCGGCGAGCGCGTCGATCTCGCGCCGGGCGACGCGGTCGTGCTGGCGGTGCCGCCCGAGGTCGCGCAGCCGCTCGTCCCGGATCTCACCGCGCCCGACACGTTCAGTGCGGTCGTGACCGCGTATTTCGCGGTCGATACACCGGCCGGCAGCCCGCTGCAGACGGCCGTCGTCAACGGCATCGTCGACGCGGTGCGCACCGGCGATGGTCCGATCGCGGCGACGATCCGCGACGCGGGTCGCTGGCTCGACATGCCGCGCGATGCGCTCGCGCGGCGCATCTGGGAAGACGTCGCGCGCGTGACCGGCGCGAACCCGGAAACCCTCCCCGCGTGGCAGCTCGTCGTCGAGCCGCGCGCGGGGTTCGCGGCGGTGCCGTCGCAGGAAATGAAACGTCCGGCCGTGCGTACGCGCTGGACCAATCTCGTGCTGGCGGGCGACTGGATTGCCACCGGCTTGCCCGCCACGATCGAGGGCGCGATCCGTTCCGGCCAATTGGCCGCGGACGTGCTCCAGACACAATAAGAGAGGGACCGATGAACGATCTCACCGATATGGCTACCCTGTCCGCCGGCACCGTGCCGGCCGGGCTCGACGCGGCCGTCGCCAGCGCGACCGACGCGCTGCTGGCCGCGCAGAACGCGGACGGACACTGGGTCTACGAACTCGAAGCCGATTCGACGATTCCCGCCGAATACGTGCTGCTCGTCCACTATCTCGGCGAGACGCCGAACCTCGAGCTCGAACAGAAGATCGGCCGCTATCTGCGTCGCATCCAGCAGGCCGACGGCGGCTGGCCGCTGTTCACCGACGGCGCGCCGAACATCAGCGCGAGCGTGAAGGCGTATTTCGCGCTGAAGGTGATCGGCGACGACGAGAACGCCGAGCACATGCAGCGTGCGCGTCGCGCGATTCACGCGATGGGCGGCGCCGAGATGTCGAACGTGTTCACGCGGATCCAGCTCGCGCTGTACGGTGCGATTCCGTGGCGCGCGGTGCCGATGATGCCGGTCGAGATCATGCTGCTGCCGCAGTGGTTCCCGTTCCACCTGTCGAAGGTGTCGTATTGGGCGCGCACCGTGATCGTGCCGCTGCTGGTGCTGAACGCGAAGCGTCCGATCGCGAAGAACCCGCGCGGCGTGCGCATCGACGAGCTGTTCATCGACCCGCCCGTCAACGCCGGTCTCCTGCCGCGTCAGGGCCACCAGAGCCCCGGCTGGTTCGCGTTCTTCCGCGTGGTCGACCACGCGCTGCGCGCAGTCGACGGCCTGTTCCCGAGCTACACGCGCGAACGCGCGATCCGCCAGGCCGTGTCGTTCGTCGACGAGCGCCTGAACGGCGAGGACGGCCTTGGCGCGATCTATCCGGCGATGGCCAACGCGGTGATGATGTACGACGTGCTCGGCTATGCGGAAGATCATCCGAACCGCGCGATCGCGCGCAAGGCGGTCGAGAAGCTGCTCGTCGTGCACGAGGACGAAGCGTATTGCCAGCCGTGCCTGTCGCCGGTGTGGGACACGTCGCTTGTCGCACATGCGCTGCTCGAAACCGGTGACGCGCGTGCCGAGGAAGCGGTGCTGCGCGGCCTCGACTGGCTGCGCCCGCTGCAGATCCTCGACGTGCGCGGCGACTGGATCTCGCGCCGCCCGAACGTGCGGCCGGGCGGCTGGGCGTTCCAGTACGCAAACGCGCACTACCCGGACGTCGACGATACTGCCGTGGTCGTGATGGCGATGGACCGTGCGCAGAAGCTCAAGCAGACGGATACGTATCGCGAATCGATGGCGCGCGCGCGCGAATGGGTCGTCGGCATGCAGAGCAGCGACGGCGGCTGGGGCGCGTTCGAACCGGAAAACACGCAGTACTACCTGAACAACATTCCGTTCTCGGATCACGGCGCGCTGCTCGATCCGCCGACCTCGGACGTATCGGGCCGCTGCCTGTCGATGCTGTCGCAGCTTGGCGAGAGTGCGCTGAACAGCGAGCCGGCCCGTCGCGCGCTCGACTACATGCTGAAGGAGCAGGAGCCGGACGGCAGCTGGTACGGCCGCTGGGGGATGAACTACGTGTACGGCACGTGGACGGCACTGTGCTCGCTGAACGCAGCCGGCCTGACGCCGGACGATCCGCGCATGAAGCGCGGCGCGCAGTGGCTCCTGTCGATTCAGAACAAGGACGGCGGCTGGGGCGAGGACGGCGACAGCTACAAGCTGAATTACCGCGGCTTCGAGCAGGCGCCGAGCACTGCGTCGCAGACGGCGTGGGCGCTGCTCGGCCTGATGGCGGCCGGCGAGGTGAACCACCCGGCCGTTGCACGCGGCGTCGATTACCTGATTGCGCAACAGAACGAAGAAGGCCTGTGGGACGAGACGCGTTTCACCGCGACCGGCTTCCCGCGCGTGTTCTACCTGCGCTATCACGGTTATCGCAAGTTCTTCCCGCTGTGGGCGCTCGCGCGCTATCGCAACCTGAAGCGCGCCAATGCGACGCGCGTGACGGTCGGGATGTAACGCGTGGCACCGGCGCAGCACAACGGCACGTTGCCCGTCATCGCCGTCACAGGGATGGCGTTCGAGGCACGCATCGCGCGCGGCCACGGCGTCGAAGCCGTGTTCGCCGCGCGGGCCGACCGGCTCGAGCGCGCGCTGGCCGAGGCGACCGCGCGCGGTTGCGCGGGCATCGTGAGTTTCGGCACGGCGGGCGGGCTCGCTCCCGATCTCGCGCCCGGCGCACTCGTGATCGCGGACGCGATCGACGGGCCGTTCGGCCGCGTGCAGACCGATCCGGGCTGGAGCGCGCGGCTCGTCGCCGCGCTGCACGACACGCCGGTGTGGGCGCGCGTCACGCGCGGCACGATGGCGGCGGTCGGCGCGCCGGTGGTCAGCGAGCAGGAAAAGACGTCGCTGCATCGCACGAAGGGCGCGCTCGCCGTCGACATGGAGTCGCATATCGCCGCGGCCTTCGCGGCGTCGCGCGGCGTGCCGTTCGCGGTGTGCCGCGCGATCGTCGACCCTGCGTGGCGCACGCTGCCGCGCGCGGCGACGGCCGGCCTGCGCGACGACGGCAGCACGGCCATCTTGCCGATCCTGCGCGAACTGCTGAAGCAGCCGTCGCAGCTCGGCCCGCTGCTGCAGGTTGCGGGCGACGCGCGCGCGGCACGCACGACGCTGATCCAGGCGCGGCACGCATTCGAGCGTGTCGGCGCGATGCGGATCGTCTGAGCGGCGCTCGCCGCTTTCCGCTTCTCCTCCCCCTTACCTTTTCGTTTCGCGTACGCGCAAAAAAAGAGCGCTGCATGATGCAGCGCTCTTGACCATTCCAGACCGACGCAATCGGCACGACGGTATCGAGAATGAGATTCGTGCGCGCTTCCCGGCAATTAGAGCTGTGATGGCACCGCAGCCAGTGGTGGATCGTTTTGTCAATGATAAGGATAGCGACACATATCTCAAAAACAAGCTTGCGGATACGGTATGTAGATCTGGCCTCTCAATTCTGTCTGGTATTTTTTGAGATGGTCTTTGACGCTAGCATTTAGCGCGTTGCTGACAGTGAAGCTGTCGAATGTCTTGTACGGGATCCGGAATTTTCTCTCAACATGAACCCTCATCTTCTTGATGCCTACAATCGGGAATTGCTCTATTTCAAGGAGCTGATGGAGGAGTTCGCCCAGGCGCATCCAAAAATTGCGCGGCGGCTGGGCATGCATGCCGGCGAGATCGCCGACCCCTTTGTCGAGCGGCTGGTGCAGGCAGCGAGTTTCACAACCGCTCGACTGCAATTGAAACTAGATGCTGAATTTCCCCTGCTTACCGGTCGGCTGCTGGAAACTGTCTACCCGAATTACGTCGCCCCGACACCTTCGATTGCGGTAGCTCGCCTCCATCCCGATGAGCGGGAAGGCAATTTGCTTGAGGGGTTTTGTGTGCCTCGAGGCACCGAGTTCGCGAGCCGTGTGCCGGACGGTGAACGCACGTCCTCCACGTTTCGTAGCGGTCTGGACGTGATGTTGTATCCATTGGAGATTGTTTCCGCGAGGTTGACGGGGGTGCCACCGGACATACCATCGATAGAGCGATACGGCGTCGGACATCGGCCGATTCGCGGTGCGCTGCATCTCAGGCTCCGTACAACGGGCGAGGCGCGCTTCGATGAGTTGCGCGGCCTGGATCGATTGCCCGTCTATCTGGCAGGCGACGAACGCGTGGCGTCACGTCTGTTCGAGTTGATCCACGCCGGCGCCGTGTCATCCGTGACGGGGATGCCGAACCGCTTTGCCGATCCCAATCAGGCAATTGGGATCGTCTCGGACCGGGCGATCGAATACACCGGACTGGCTACCGACGAAGCCTTGCTGCCACTGGCCGGATCGAAGTTTCACGGCCATAACCTGTTGCACGAATATGCGGCGTGTCCAGCGCGCTTCTGGTTTTTCACGCTGACCGGTCTGCATGCGGGATTGCGACACGTGACCGATCGTGAAGCCGAAATCGTGGTGTTGCTGGATCGCTTCGACAGTACCCTGGTCGAGCACGTCGACGCATCACGCTTTGCACTCTTCTGTACGCCAGTCATCAACCTGTTTCGTCGCAAGACCGATCCCGCCGAGATTCCACGCATGGGCGGTGAAATTTTGTTGCAGCCCGACAAGCAAAACGGCTCGGACTACGAGGTGTTCGCGGTGGAGGCGTTGCACGGTTTCGTGAGCAAAGGCGTCGCATCGCTCGAGTTTCGGCCGTTGTATCGAGCACTGACGAACGACGAAGCCAATCACGGGCGCTATTTCACGACTCGCCGCGCACATCGCATGGCGGTGGCGTCATATCGCCGCTATGGCGCTCGTGCTCCGTACATCGGTACCGATGTTTTCGTTTCGTTGGTTGGTCAGGATGAGGAGCCTTATGCACCGGCCATGAAATATCTGTCGGTGGACGCTTGGTTGACGAATGGCGACCTGCCGAGCTTGTTGGCACTTGATGGCGCGACGGACCTGACTGTCGGTATCAGTGCGCCGGTAAGCAGCGCCGGATTGATTCGCACGCCGAGCGTCGCTCGTGCGCCGCTTGCACAGCGGGACGCTGCCTGGCGACTGATCGGCCAGTTGAATCTCGGTCACGGCATCCTGGAGGCTCAGAATGGAAGCGCACTGCGCGACATTCTGGCTTTGTTCGCGGCCGCCGACGATGTGCGTTACCGCCGCCAGATCGACAGCCTGATCCAGGTTGATGCGCATCCTGTGACGAGGAAACGGCCCACCCAGAGCCAGTTGCAGTTCGGTCGTGGTATCGAGTGCGTGCTCACTGTGGATGAGGCCGGCTTTGATGGCATGAGCCCGTATCTGTTCGGGGTGGTTCTGGAGCATTACGTAGCTCGTCACGTTTCGACACATTCTTTTATGCAGACCGTGCTGCGCTCGCCGCAGCGCGGCGAGTTGATGCGCTGGCCGGTTCGAACCGGGACGCGTAGCGCAGTCTGACGCACGGAGGAAAGCGGTTCATGCAGTCGGTGACACATAACAACAATCAAGCGTACGAGGGCCAACACGCATGTTGAATTTCAAGACAAACCGGACGTTCTCGGTCAGCGGCCCGGCGTTGCCGGAGCTGGAAGGCATTGCATCGGTGCTGCACCTGAGCGCGATCCGGGGCACCGAACAGCTCTCCACGCTGTACGCGTACGAACTTTGGCTGACGACTCCAGTCGATCCGCTGCTGCCGGGCGACTTGCTGGCCAACCTCGATCTCAAGGCGATGCTCGGCAAGGAACTGACCGTCACGATCCAGCTCGACGGCATGGGCAGTTTCGTTGCCGGGATGGCAGGGCAGACGGGGGCGGCCAATCTGGGGGCCGGCACGCGAGAAATCAGCGGCGTCGTGACGGCAGCAAGCTACGTGGATCAACTGAATCGACAGTCACGTTACCGGGTCGTGCTGGAGCCCTGGTTCGCACTGGCGCGCGAGCGAACCGACTATCGCATCTTCCAGCGCAAGAGCGTGCTGGACATTCTGCGCGAGGTGTTCAGTCCGTACTTGTACTCGTTCGAGACGCGCGTTGGCCGCACCTACAAGCCGCTGCGCTATCAGGTCCAGTACGGCGAGTCGGATTTCGCGTTTGCCCAGCGATTGATGGAGGAACACGGCATCGCGTGGTTCTTCGAACATTCGCAAGGCGTGCATCGCTTGGTGCTGGTCGACGGTCCAGGCGCCTATCGGACCGTGGAAAGCATCGCGTACCAGACGCTCGCCTACTACCCGCCTGGCCAGAAGATCGACCGGGAGCACGTGGATCGCTTCGAAGCGACGGAGCGCCTGCGGTCGGGTGTCTGGACCACCGACGATTTCGATTTCGAGAAGCCGGGTGCGACGCTGACCACGCAGAACAGCTTGCCGCGTGACACGGCACACAACCAGTTCGAACGATACGAGTGGCCGGGCGACTATACGGAAACGGAGGACGGCCACGCATTCGCACGGGTGCGCATGGAGGAGATTCACGCGCAGGGCGAGCGCGCGACGGGCGAGGGCAAGCTGCGCAACGTGGTGTGCGGCACGACGTTTGTACTGGCCGGCCATCCGATGGCGAGCGCCAACCGTGAATATCTGGTGATCGCGTCGGAACTGGACGTGAAGGAGACCGGGGAGACGACGGGATTCTCCGCCTACGCGATTCGCAGCACGTTCACCGTGCAGCCATCGAACACCGTGTTCCGCCCGCCGCGCACCATCGCGAAACCCCGCACGCGCGGCCCGCAGACGGCGATCGTGACCGGTCCGGCTGGCGCGGAGATCTGGACCAACAAGAACGGCGAGGTGACGCTCAAGTTCCATTGGGACCGGTCCGACGTGAGGGACCAGAATTCATCCTGCTGGGTGCGTGTGTCGTATCCGTGGGCCGGCAGCAACTTCGGCGGCATCCATATTCCGCGCGTGGGCACCGAGGTCATCGTCGATTTCGAAAACGGCGATCCGGATCGACCGATCGTGACAGGGCGCGTCTATAACGCGATGACGATGCCCCCGTGGTCGTTGCCGGCGCACGCGACGCAAAGCGGGATCCTGACGCGCTCGACCAAGGGCGGCGGATACGGCAACGCCAATGCGATCCGTTTCGAGGACAAGAAAGGCGCAGAGCAGGTCTGGATCCAGGCCGAGCGCAATCTGGATGCGGTGATCGAGGCCGACGAGACGCACACCGTGGGACATGACCGCACGAAGCGGGTCGGCCATGACGAAACCGACCAGATCGGACGTCACTGGAAGCTGTCGACCGGCGGCTACAAGTTCGAGACGGTGACGCTCGCGTCGGTGAAGAGCGTGGGCATGGGGGCCATGCTCAACGTCGGGATGGCATACAACGTCAACGTGGGCGGGCTGTACCTGCGTAACGTCGGGCTGCACATGGCAAGCACGGTGGGCCGGAGCCGGACCGACCGCGTCGTGCAGGACTGGACGGCCGATGTCGGACACACCTACACGGTGACCGTGCGCGGCAAGGCAGTGGGCGACGCGGTGAGCGCCGATCAGGCGAACCCGATCGAGCCGTCGCCCGACTTCGCGCCGCAACTGCCGGCGCCGGTATCGAGCTCGAACGCCAACCAGCTGCGCATCGCGGACACGGGCGAAAGCAGCCTGTCGGGCGCGAAACAGGCACAACTGACGGGCCCTGGCGGGAGGGTGACGATCGACGAGTCCGGCATTCACCTGAAAGGCACGGCGATTTACCTGCAAGCGCCGACGATCAGCATGACGAACGGCGATGCCGGCGGCCTCGCGCCGGTGACCGAAGCCGATTGCGCGGAATGTGCGAAGAAGACCGTCAGCGCGAACCCGGTCGACCTGGCGACGGGACAGAAGGTGCTGTCGCATACGGACTTTACGTTGCCGGGCCGCGTATCGATTCACTGGAGCCGAAGCTACCGAAGTGCGGACCAGCGCCAGGGCAGTCTGGGCGTGGCGTGGAAGTTGCCGTATGCGACCGAGGTGCGCACGAGTTCGGCGGGATTGGTCTACTTCGATGCGGACGGGCGGCAGTTGCAGTTTCCGGCGCTGAACCCCGGTGAAGAGCACTTCCATCCG
This sequence comes from Burkholderia sp. BCC1640, assembly GCF_902833125.1. NCBI lineage: Bacteria > Pseudomonadati > Pseudomonadota > Betaproteobacteria > Burkholderiales > Burkholderiaceae > Burkholderia > Burkholderia sp. BCC1640. Next base: position 40,083 of record NZ_CADFEF010000023.1, read on the forward strand.
ATCGAGAAGATCACACTGGCGCGCGGTGAGGACGATGCCTCGGGCCGTACCTATGTGCTGTGCTTCGGCAACGGCGTCGAAGAGCATTATGGCCGTCACCCGGTCGACGAGACGCGCTGGCAGTTGCAGCGCATCACGACACGCGACGGGCAGAGTCTGACGCTCGGCTATACGGCACAGGGCTGGCTGGAAACCGTTCGCAACAATCGGCATGCCGTACGCTGCGAACTGGACGAAGCCGGCCGGATCACGATTGGGGCACACGACCGAATACCACTACAACGGTCTGTGGGCGGTCGAGAAGATCGTGCATCCGGACGGCAGCATCGAGCAGACGCATTTCGACGAGACGGGGAGCATCGCGGGCCATACGGACGCGCTCGGCCGCACGACGCGGATGGTGAACGATGCGCGGGGCAACCCGACGTCGATCATCGACCCGGCCGGTCAGGTCACGCGCATCAGCTACAACGACCCGAACCTGCCGGAACAGATCACCGATCCGGCAGGCCAAATCTGGCAGCGCGGCTACGACGCGCAAGGCCACCTGACGAGCGAAACCGATCCGCTCGGCAACGTGACGCGTTACGCACACGAAAACGGCTTGCCGGTCGCTCGCACGGACGCACTGGGCAACGTGACGAAGATGCAATGGGACGACGCTGGCCAGCTTGTGGCGCGTATCGATTGCTCGGGGCACACGACGACCTACCAGTACGATCAATTCGGCCAGTTGATCGAGACCACGGATGCGTTGGGTCAGGTCAGCCGCCACAGCGGCAGCCTGTCCGCGCGCGTGACGGCGGTGCAGCCGTCCGGCATGGGCTGGTGGAGGGTCGAATACGATGAAGCGGGCCGGGCGGTCGCACATACGGATCCGCTCAAACGCGTGACGCGCGTGGACTGGGATGGATACGGGCAGCGAACGCAAGTCATCGATCCGGCGGACGGCACGCAACGGTTCCGGTATGACGCGATTGACCGTCTGACGAAGCTGACCGATGCGAACCAGGAAGCGACGACGTTCCGTTACGACAGCCGAAACCGGTTGATCGAGCAGACCGGTTTCGACGGCCGTCGGCAGAGCTATCGGTACAACGCGGCGGGGGAACTGGTCGAGCGCATCGATCACGGCCAGGATGGGCAGATCACCACGCAGGTTACTTACGATGTGCTCGGCCGCCCGGTGGAGCGCAGATCGAGCGACGGCAGTCAGGCGAGTTATCGGTACGACGCGCGAGGACTGTTGACGCAGGCGCAGGCGGTTTCGCCGGGGCATGCGCCGGTGCAGGTCACTTACGAATATGACGCGGCCGGGCGCCGCACGGCGGAGGTGCAGGCGCATCACGGCCGGGTGTGGCGGTTGGCGCACGGGCTGGACGAGATTGGCAACCGGTCATGGACCCATGTGCCGGAGGTCGGCTCGCTGGTGTGGCAACGCTACGGCTCGGGGCATGTGCACGGCATTCTGCTGGACGAGCATCCGCTGGCGAGCTTCGAGCGCGATGCGCTGCATCGCGAGATTCAGCGAACGCAGGGGCCGGCGTCGCATCACTTTGGTTACGGCGCGAATGGTCTGCTGGCGGCGCATCGCTGGCAGAACCTCGATGAACGAGGGCGCTCGCTGGAGCGTCCGCGGCCGTGGCGGGCGTGGGCGTATGACGCGGCCGGTCAACTGACGGCACTGGACGATGCGTGGCGGGACAAGAAGGCGTATCGGTACGACGCACTATCCCGGCTGACGCACGTCACGGCGGCAAGCGGAACGGAAGCGTTTCATTACGATCCGGCCGGGAACCTGCTGGGCGCTGCCCCGAGTTTGGACGGGATGCAGGCGTGGAAGGCGAGCGGCGATCGCTTGCTGCGGTTTGCGCCGCAGACGCGTCCGGATCGACCGGTGGACTTTACGTACGACGGGCACGGTAACCGCATCGCACGGACGGTGCCGTTGCCGCCGAAGCCGGAACTGACGGCAGCGGAGCAGCGCAGCCAGCGCGGGACGGAGCACCTGTTGCGCGTGATGGAAGTGCTGACGGGGACGCCGAAGTACGAGGAGCCGACAGAAGCGCCGGACGTGACGCAGTATCGGTACGACGGCAGCCATCAGCTGATCGCGATCGAACACGCGGATGGTGCGAGGAGCGAGTACGAATACGACGCGCTCGGGCGGCGGGTGGCGAAGCATCATACGCAGGCGACTGGCGCACGACAGACGACGCTGTTCATGTGGGACGGCGACTGGATGATGCAGGAGGTGCGGAGCGGGCGCTCGTCGCATGAGGACCAGGCGGTGACGTATGTGCCGCATCCGGATCATGAGGGGCCGCTGACGCGGCTGGCGGACGGTGAGGCATGGCATTACGTGACGGATCACCTGGGGACGCCGCAGGAACTGTACGACGAACAGCGCGAGGTGGTGTGGGCGGCGGATCTAAGCGCGTATGGACGCACGGCCCGGAGACTGGCGCATGCCATTGACAATCCGATACGGTTTCCGGGGCAGTACTTTGATGTGGAGTCGGGGCTGCACTACAACCGCTACCGCTATTTCGACCCGGATGTCGGGCGTTACGTCTCGAAAGACCCGATCGGTCTACTCGGTGGCTACAACCTGTATGCCTATGTGCGGAACTCGCCGACCATGGGAGTGGACCCGTTAGGTCTGCAACAGTGCTTCGCAGGCTTCAATATGCCCGGAGTGGCTGAACGGGCAAGTTTGGGCATGTGGGCGATACAAGAGGGCTACAGCCCGGAACAAGTGTCCGAGATGGTAGCCCCAACGCCCCGGCCGATCATGACGGGAGAGTGCAGAGCATCAGGCACGCTCGCGGCAGGCACTGGCGGTTCCATTGGTGTTGCAGTCAACGAAAAGACAGGGTTGAGTGGACAGCTTAGTGTCCCCATGGCTGCGGCAGGGGCACGCGTATCCGCCTCTTGCGGATTGAAGTTCAGGGATCCAGATGCCAAAGATCTAAAGGCAGCAGCAGGGATTGGTATCTCTGTTGGTGTTTTTTCAATTGAAATTGGGCAAACGTCAACCTGGCCCGAGCTTTACATTGGCCCCGCCATTGGCGCAGGGCCAGAAATCAAGACGCCGGTATCGCCGGCTGTTTCCGTGCCGATATTTTGAGGTGTCTATGTGTGAGCTGATTCAGTTCATCAGAGTACTCATCTTCGTGGTTTGCGCGGTGATGATAGTTGGTGGCGTTATTTTGGCGTTTCACTTTTGTAAGAGACGGGGAGTCGACATGAATACATTCTCTGGCATGTTTGAGATGTATCGCCGCGTCTTCATGTTTGAGAGCAAGGCGTTCTCCATAGCTATTTTGGTTTGTATGTATGGTTCGGCCATTTTGATTCTAACGGTATTTGCGCTTACTGCATGGGGTGTGGGAAACGGGTGCGAATTTCCTCTTTCTAGAAATCAGGCGCGGTAAGTCAATCGATTTAGGTGAAGCAATGTTCGGCATCATTTCCTCGTTTCAATCCACGAAGGCGAGCCTTCGAGCTAAATTCTGCGCGGTGCTGATTGCGGCGCTTGCTCCGTCGCTCTGCGCTGCCGAAGGTTATGTTCCAAGTGAAGGTGAAACTGCTCTTCTAACGCTTATCCGACGGGACGATGTACGTGCTTTCGCAGAGGGGCAAAAGAACTACGCCGCGCAGGCCTTCAATATCGACGTTGCGACAGCACCGGAAATTGCTCGCTTCTACGAAAGTGGAGACGACGCCAAAACCAATCAACGGTTTCTGAGCAGGCGTGTGCTTGTGTCGGGCACGATCGAGGCGGTGTGGGCCGACGGTCCGGATCGCACGGTGCTCGCCTATGCCGACACCGGGGCAACGCAAGTGCGCGCGATTGCCCACGGTGAACAAACATCGCGCATGACCGCATGGCAGGTGGGGGGCAAGGTTGCGCTGGTTTGTACTGGCGCCGGTGGGACCTCCCGTGCCGTCACCTTTGACGATTGCGAGAACGCGGACAACGTTGCCCGGCGCGAATGGGATCGCCTGGATACTTGGTTTGCCGATTTCTATCAAGGCAAATATGTCCCGAACATCATGGTGGTCACGATGGCCGTCAATATCGCGGCGCGCGCCAGCAGATTACCTGCTGATCATAGTTGTGCCACCGATTCCGAGAAATGTCGCGAGGCTGTGATGGCGATCGGTTCCCTGACTAACGATAAAGGTCTTTTGAAGGATATCGTCCAGCAACTCGTGGCGAAGGGGCTTGATTTTGGCTTGCTGGCCCCCGTGCAACTGAAGCCGTAGCCAGCCGAAGAACGGGGCCATCAAGTCGAAAGAGAAACGACTTTAAATCATCAAGGATGTCGGAACGATTTTATAATGAGCCTCTTTTCATTCCTCAGCATATGTATGGCCATTAATTTTACTGTCGCGTGGTCGTTTGTTTTTTTGGAAATGGCTGGCATCAAAATAAACTCACGTGGAGGGATTTCAAGGCATGGATAAAGAACGTCATTGATTCGCTCTTCGGGATGGGATAGCCGCTTGCAAGGAAGGCAGTCAGGGTCCGGGCCTGCTCGCCGTCACTGAATAAAGCGATTCCGCCTCGAGTGGCCAGTCGGGTAGGGCGTGTCCCCACATTTTTGAACTGCGTCTCGTCAGCACACGGCGCCCGTTAACGATTGCTCACCGATTAGATTTCCATGAATAGTTCCACCGCAGCATCGCCTCGCGACCGTCAGGTCGCTGTCGTACGCGGAAGGTGATCGTGCAAGCATCATGGATCCTTGGGGTAACTAGAAAAGCGTGACTGGATCCATCAAGGCTATTAAAGCTCTATCTGCTAAATCAGCTAATACGGTAAATCGTGCGGAAAAATTGAAGGCGTGTGTGGACCTTAAAAAGGCATCGATCAAACGAGAATTGACTGTGCAGGCGGCGTGGCAGGGAATCAAGCAGGGTGGGAAGTGTATGTTGGGTGAGGAGAAAAAATGCGAAAAAGAATAGATGGGATGTGGTTATATGTATTATTTTTTCGCCGCTTGCATTTTTTTATGAGCCGGTGAAGAGATGTTTTGGGGGGTGTTGTTTGTAATTTGCTCCGTTATTTATATGTGTATCTGTTCTGTTTTGGCGGTTTTTTTGAGGAAACCCAGAGGGCGTGAGTAGCGTTATGTTTTTGAAGTGTGAAATTTTGTCCGCGGACAATTTATTTTGAGGTGTTTACGAATGTCAACTTTCGTTGCAACCCTCGGCACGTTGACTACCCATGGCGGCGAAGTCACGTCAGCTAGCGCTGGTGTCGCGATCAATGGTCGTCCCGCGGCATGCGTGGGCGATTCCGTGTCGTGCCCGCTGCATGGCCCGGGCGTCATTACCAACGGTGGCTTTGGCACGATCAACGGCCGTCAAATTGCTCATCATGGCAGCGACACGAATTGCGGCGCGACTCTGGTGGTGTCCGACGACGGCCCTACGGTTTGATCTTCCTTATGTTGAGTGCAATGAATCGATTTTTGAATTCACCCGAGCATGACCCAGGCCATTAACATGCCCAGGATCGTGTCGGCTCGACGCGCACTCGCACCACCGCGACGACCGAACGGCACCTTTCTCTCCGACAAGAATTTGGACCGGCGCACCAACTCGCGCCGCGGTCGCCTATTGGGACCGCTTTCGCCGCCCGAAGACGAGCAGACGAGGCTGGCAGCGGTAATTGGTCACCGTAATGCCTTGCTGGAGGCAAGCAGAGTGTTGCTTCGAGCGTTTGTCGATATGCCAGCGCTAATTAGCATCGGCCAGGACGAACGCTTGCGCGACCTGCTGATGGACGAGATTCGCGTGTTCGAGCGCCTGTGTGTGCGGGCCAGCATTCGCGATGAACACACGATCGGCGCACGATATTGCCTATGTACGGCGCTGGACGAAGCCGCAATGCGCGCACTTGCGGCGCGAGACGACACGTCGGGGAGTGTCGCATGGGCGTCAGGCGCGTTGACTCAACGGATTGGGGAAGACAACCAGGGCGGGTCGAAGATCTACGTGCTGTCGCTACGCTTGCTGAAAGACGACGCTGACCATTGGCCGTTGCTCGAAGTGATCTACCGGATTTTCAGCCTGGGATTTGAAGGTCGGTATCCGCATGGCAGGACGTTCGGCGCGCACGACCGCGTACGAGAGCGAATTTACAATGCGATTGCCGTTCATCTGCCACCTGTTCCCGATGCGCTTTCACCCCACGCGCAATCTATCTCAACGGATCGGCGAACTTCCTGTTTCGAAATTCCCGTGTGGATGTCGGTGGCATTTCTGTCAGTGACGCTCTGCGCACTGTATGCCTTTTGCCGCATTGAGTTGGGCGCGCAAGTGGACGACGTGCAGCGACAGCTCGCCAACATTGCACGCGTAGCGACAAGCAGCGCGATCGACCCACCGAAGGCCAGTCCAGCACGGTAGTGCGAGTTGGGCGCCATGCACCGCACACATGAAGAAGATTCTCTCGTTTCTACGTTCGCGTCATCCATGGGCAATCGCGACGGTGATCGTTGCTGCTGTCGTGATCTGGTTTGCGGGCCCGCTGCTGAGTTTCGGTGGGCTGAAGCCGCTCGAGTCGACCGGCATTCGGTTGACTTTGATCGTATTGGTTTTCTCCGCATGGATCCTGTGGTTGATCGACTGGTCGACGAGCATCGTGATCGTCGCGCTGCTCTGCCTTGCGATCTGGCATGTCTTTCCATTGCTGACGCTGGCTGGTAAGCCGGTGTTCGCATCCGTGACGATCCGCATTCTGGCCGTGGCCGGTGTTGTGCTCGTTTATGCGGCCTCTATGTTGATTCGGTGGTGGAGGCGCATGCATCGGCACCCGAGCCAGCTCAGACGGTTGCTTCGACTCGGCAAGCGGGGCGATCGGCCGTTGGCCGAATCGCGCCTGGCGGAGATCGAAGACATGTGTCGCGCGGCGATCACGCAGTTGAAGGCCCGACGCGGAGGCGCCGGGAGGCTGGCGCGGCTGTTTCGAGGAGCCGCGTATCTCTACGACGTGCCGTGGTATGTCGTGCTGGGCTCGAAGGGGGCAGGCAAGACCACGGCGCTGCTCAATGCGGGTCTGGCTTTTCCGCTCGATGCGCAACTTCAGCATTCGCTCGCACCGGATGACGCTCGGACCTTGCCGGGTTGGCGGTTGACCAACGAAGCGATGCTGATTGATACGCCGGGCCACTACGTACAGCACGGTACGTCGTGCTACTCGCTGACGGCTGAGTCGTCGCATATGTCGATTGACGGGAAACGGCACAAGCGATCGGCCGACGTGAGCACCGTTCGCGAGCAGGCTGATACCGCGGAGTGGAAAGGATTTCTTCGGCTGCTTCGCGGTATCCGGCCCCGGCTTCCGCTGAATGGTGCGCTGTTGACGGTCAATGTCGCTGCCCTGACGCATGCGGATCTCACCGTACGTGCGACCGAGGGCCGTGCATTGCGGGCACGTCTCGATGAGATGCAAGCCGAGTTCGGGACCGGGTTTCCCGTCTGGTTGATTGTCACGAAATCGGACCGGCTTCCGGGCTTCACTGACTATTTCGCTTCGCTCGGGGAGCCGGAGCGTGCGCAGATATGGGGCGTGACGTTGCGGTCCGACGCGGAAGTGTGGGCGGACGATGCGATCAGGACGGAACTGAACCTGCTGGCCACGCGTCTTGCCGATGGAGTGAGTGGCCTGCTTCGCAACGAAACCGATGTGACGCGTCGCCGCCAACTGGCAATGCTGCCAGAGGCGTTTGCGGCCCTCACGAACCCGTTGGCTGACTTGATCGAACAAGTGTTCGCCGGAGCCGCCAACGGTTCCACCGGCGCACCGCATCCGATGTTCCGCGGCGTCTACCTGACGAGCGCGGGACAGACCGGCCGGCAGGTTGCTGCGGAACGTCAAACGCTGTTGCAACGCATGATTGGCGCATTCGGCGTGCAACGGAGTACCCCCAGACGAGACCTTGGCGAAACCAGCTACTTCCTGCGCGATTTGTTTTTCGGGGTCGTATTTCGTGAAGGGCATCTCGCATACCCGAACCGGAATCGGGAGCATCGCGCGCGACTGCAGCGGTGGCTGGGACACTCGCTCGCATGGCTGATCGCGGCGGGGTTGTGTGCGCATCTTTGGAATGGCTTCGTTGCGCAACGGACATCTCTTGCCACGCTAGGGCAAAAGGTACGCACACTGGCCGCTTTGCTGGCACGAAGCGATCTTTCCACTTATCCGGAGCGTGTGCCGACGGCGCTGGAAAGTGCGCATGAACTGTTGCGCGACACGACGCGCCTCGCCACCGATTCTGACGTCGTCCTTCGTGTCGGAGCAGACCGTCTCGAAATGATCGAGTCCGACAGCCGCCATGCGTACGAGGCCCTGTCGGAGCAGGTTGTGTTGCCGCAAATTGCCCACCGGATGGAGCATGTGATTGCAGATGCTGCTGCGAGCGGTGATGCCAAGGCCGCTTACGACGCGTTGCGCGTGTACTTGATGCTTTTCGACAGGGCAAGGTTCCACGCGAATGACGTCAAGATGTGGGTGCTGGAAGATTGGGCGCGGCACGACAGCGCGGCGATGTTCGGAGGGCGTGCCGCAATGATCGACCACGTACAGCGATTGTTTTCCGAGGGACATGTCGTTCAGTCGCCGCTGTCCCGTAACGAGCGATTGATCCAGCAGGCGCGGGCATTTCTCGATGGCAGTAATTCGATTGATCGTCTTTACCAGCGCGCTAAAGCGGCGATGTCCAACGATGCGCCGGACGAGTTTTCGCTACTGCGTGCGGTGGGGCCACGAGCGGGCGTGGTGTTTACTCGAGCCAGCGGAGCGCCGTTATCCAGTGGCGTGCCGGGAATCTTTACGCTGGAGGGTTATCGGGCGGTGTTCAGCAAGCGCTTGCCAGAATTCCTTCAGACGGCAAGCGAAGACGATGCCTGGGTGATGGGGCGCCGGACGCTGGATGATTCCGCCAAAAATGCAGCAGGCGCATTGAACGTGTCGATCCGAAACGGCGACGCGCTGTCGACAGCGATCACGCGTCAGTACCTGACCGAATACGCTCAGCAATGGGACGCATTTCTTGACGACATTCGCGTCGTGAGCGGAACGAGCCTTGCATTTAACTTGACGGTACTGAGAACCCTCGCTGCACCCGATTCGCCGTTGATCCGTCTCGTGCGGGCGGCGGCAAACGAAACGACGCTGACGCAGCCGATGACGAGACCGGACGGGTCCTTGCTGGAAAAAGCGACTGGGGTTGTCAACCAAAAGGCCGAGAAGATGTTGGGGGCGCGTGGTTTGGAGCACGTTGAGCGCGAGTTGGTCGATAGCCATTTCGCGGCATTGCGTGAAGTGGTGATGGGCCATGCTGATGCCCGATCGAACGCGCCGCTGGCCGGGACGTCGGCGGGCAAATCGGGCCTGGAGGGCGTCACTGGTTTGTTGAATGACTACTACAAAACGCTCACGATTTCCGACAATGCGCTACTGAACAACAATATGCCACCGGTAAGCGAGAACGCTGCGAAGCTCAAGATGACGGCTGACACGATGCCCGCGCCTTTCCGGGCAGTCTTGCGGCAACTCGCTGATGATGGCTCGCGCGGGGTGAATCAAGGTATCGGCCAGTTACTGTCACGCCAGATGCAGACGGCAGTCGTGGACACGTGTCGAATGACGATCGAAGGAAACTACCCGTTCTCACCCGACAGCAAGCGCGATGTCGGCATTGACGATTTCACGCGCATGTTCGCGCCAGGCGGTGTGATCGATGACTTCTTCACGAAGACGCTTGCACCGTTCGTCGACACTGCCGCCAAGCCATGGCGCTACCGGACGCTGCCGGGCGCGACCGAACCCGTTCAGGGGCCGGACCTCGAGCCATTCGAGCATGCGAAGGCGATTCGCGACATCTTCTTCACCGATCCCGATCGCAGGCGGCCGAGCTGGAAAACGGATATCCGAGTTCCTGAACTCGACCCGACGATTTTGCGCTTGTCGCTCGATATCGACGGACAGACAACGCTCTATCGACATGGCCCGGTCGCGCCCTTCGCAGTCACATGGCCGGGACCGCGTGGTGGCATCCATGCTCAGATCAGCGCGAGCCCGCGCATCCGGCCGGACACGTCGACGATTGCTGCCGACGGGCCATGGGCGTTGATGCGGTTGCTCCGGAAAGGTCGCGTGGTCGAGGCTGCCACGCCGGGCCGCACGCGAGTCGCGTTCAGATTTGATGGTCGTGAGGCAGCACTCGACATCGCGAGCCCAGGAAGCGTCGCGAACCCGCTGACAAGCGATGTTCTGACGACGTTCCGGTGTCCCGGCTCGATGCCGATGTTTAATCTACAGGACAGTGGCCCCCCGGTGGGGCTGCCGCGCGATGCTACTCCAGTAGTTCAGAAGGAGAAGCGCATCTCGATGTCTTCAACAACAGCGTCGTTGCAAAACCGAGGGTAATTGATGATCCGGTGGAAAATCACTCATGTCAAAACGATTGTTTCCATTGTCGGCGCCTCCTCCGTTGCATTTGTTGTGTTTGGAGGAATATCGGTGGGGTACTCAATGGTCACAATCACTGTTCTTGGTGTAATGGGTGCCTTTTTCGGCGCCATAGCAGTACCGGAGCTGGAGCCAAAGGCTTTTCGGCATCCGACTCTCTGGCAAGTTTCCTGTTCGGTCGCGGGGAGCCTGCTGATGGCTTTGATGTTGAAGTCTGGAGCAGATGGCTATTTACTCGCAGCATTGGGCGGGATATGTATTGGTTATTGGGCGCCGTCCTGGATAAAGCATATCGTCTTGCCATAACGACCAGGAAGCGCTGCGCACAACTTGCGGCCACGCTTCCGTTTTTCCACCGCCGCCCAGTTCCCCCTGCAATCGGATATCCCGCGACGATGCGTCGACATACCCGGCCCCGCCCGACATGACCTTTTAGCGGTCGAGAAGCCGCACTCCACATCGCGAGTACAGGAGGTGTCGCGAGCACGCAGACGTGCGATGTGCTGAAGACATTCCAGTGTCCGAGCGCGATGGCGATTCAATCTGCCGGATAGCGGCCCGCGCGGGCGCTGCCGCTGAGCAGGCTGCCGGTAATTCGTGAGCGCGGGTTGGGGCGAGCGGTTTTGAGGCCGCTGGCGTTACTGCACGGCCGGACCGCTCGCGGGTACCGTCGGCATCGCTGGCGCGATCGTCGCGCCGTCGGCACCCGGATCCTCATACTGCGGCAACCCCGGCGCGGCCGGCGCATTGCCCGGTGTCGTGCCCGATGTGCCGCCCGACTCGCCCGGATCCTCGTAATTCGGCAAGCCCGGCACGGTCGGCGCGGCCGCCGGCACCGCGCCCGATTCGCCCGGCTCGGTGTAGTTCGGCGGCGCGGCCGATGCCGACTGGCCGCGATACGTCAGCGACTTGCGTTGCTGCAGATACGCATCGCGGACGAACGAGTACGGATCGAGCGCCGCCTGTTTCAGCAGATCGGTCGCGCCGAGCAGGTCCGAACGCGCGCTGATGAACTGCGCGATGTACATCGGATTGCGCGCGGCCGGCTCGATGTAGTTGAGCAGGTTGAAGCGGACGTCCACCGCGCGGCCGACGCCATCGCGGATCGTGCTCGGCCCGAACACGGGCAGCACGAGGTACGGGCCGGACGGTACGCCCCAGCGCGCCATCGTCAGCCCGAAATCCTGGTGATGCTTGGGCAGGCCGGCCGGCGTCGCGATGTCGATCAGGCCGCCGACACCGAACACCGAGTTCATCGCCACGCGCATCAGATCCTGCGTGGCATCGGTGATGCGCAACTGCAACAGGTTGTTGGCCATGTTGCCGAGATCGCCGAGGTTCGAGAAGAAGTTGCTGATCGCGGTGCGCACGGGCGTCGGCGTGACCTTCTGGTAACCCTTCGCGATCGGCACGGCGATGTTCGTGTCGACCGTGTCGTTGAACTTGTACATCGCCCGGTTCATCGGCTCGAGCGGGTCGTTGGGGTTGCGGTTCGGGCCCGTCGCGCAGCCGCTCAGCACCGCGCTGGCAGCGACGGTCGCCGCAATGATTCGCACCTTGTTCATTATTTCCTTGCGATTCGTTCTTTGGCGCGTTTGACGCGCGGTTTGCCCATCAGGACGGGCTGAAACACCACGGCGCCGATCAGGGTGCAGGTCAACGCCAGCGCGAGCAGCTTGCCCATGCTCGACGTGCCCGGATGATGCGACAGCCACAGGCTGCCAAAGGCGGTTGCGGTCGTCGCGGCGCTGAACAGCACCGCGTGCGTGAGGCTCGACTGCAGCAGGCCCGTCTGGCCCGCGCGCCACGCCATCACGAAGTACACCTTGAACGCCACGCCGACGCCGAGCATCAGCGGCAGCGCGATGATGTTCGCGAAGTTCAGCGACATGCCGAGCACGACGCACATCTCGAGCGTGACGAGCCCCGACACGAGCAACGGCACCAGCGTGCGCAGCACGTCGCCGAAGCGGCGCAGCGTGATCCACAGCAGGATCGTGATCGACAGGATCGACCACAGCGCCGCGTGCAGGAACGCGTTGATGATCGTGTCGGCCGAATGCAGGATCGAGATCGGGCCGCCGATCGCGCCCGGCTCAGCGGCCTTCACCGCCTTCGCGAAGCGGCGCAGCATCGTGTCGTCGTTCGGGTCGACGCCCTTCGGCACCTTCGGCGAAATCTGCACGAGCGCGTGACCGTCCGGCGCGATCCAGTCGCGCACGAGCTGCGGCGGCAGCGCGTCGCGCGTGATGTCCTGCGGCTGCAGCAGCGTCGCGAGCTGATTGAGCGCGATGCGCAGCGTGTCGGAGAACGCGCGTTCGGCGTGGTCGCGCGTCGCGCTGTCGGCGGCGGCGAGCTTCGCGAGCGATGCCGACAGATGCTGGGCGGCGGCCGCGCCTGGGCCCGGGTGATCTTCCGCTGCGTAGCTCAGGAGGTCCGACACGCGCTTGAGGGCGGCGACGCGCTGCGCGTCGGTCGCGGCCGGCGCGGCCGGTTGCGTCAGCGCGGGCAGCAGGTCGCTCGCGGCCGCGGCGATCGCCGCACGCTTGGCCGGCTGGTCGGCCGGCACGAAGGTCGACAGCGTCGTCGTGCGACCGACTTCCGGCAGTGCATCGAGGCGCTTCGCGGCTGCGTCGGCCTCGGCGAGCGACGGCGCGAGCAGCGTGACGTCGTTGACGGCCGCTTCGGGCGAATCCTTCAGCGCGAGCAGCGTCGCCATCGATTCGCTGTTCGGATCCTTCAGGTGCAGCGGATTGAAGTCGAAGTGCAGGAACGCGAGCAGCGGCAGCGCGCCGATCACGACCGCGAGCGTGCCGATCAGGATCGGCTTGCGATGGCGATCGAGGAAGTCGTCGACCGGCGCGAGCCACGGAAAGCCCGGCGTCTTCGATTCGCCCGGCGGCGCGAACAGGCGCAGCAACGCGGGCAGCAGCGTGAGCGTGGTCAGCAGCGCGACGAACATCCCGACGCCCGCGATCAGGCCAAGCTCGGACACGCCGCGATAGGCCGTGGGAATGAACGAGAAGAAGCTCGCCGCGACCGCCGTGGTGGCCAGCGCGAGCGGCATGCCCATCGAGTGCGCGGCGCCGATCAGCGCGTGGTCGATGCGCGGATCGCGGAAGCGTTCCTCGCGGTATTTCACGCCGTACTGGATCGAGAAGTCGACGCCGAGGCCGACGAACAGCACCATGAACGCGACCGAGATCATGTTCAGCGAACCGACCATCGCGAGGCCGAGCGCCGCGGTCACGACGAGGCCGACGAACAGCGTGACCAGCACCGAGCCGATCATCCGCTTCGAGCGCAGCGCGAGCCACAGGATCACGAGCACGGCGAGGAGCGTGAGCGCGCCGTTGAGCGCGGCGCCGTCTTCCACCGATGCGAATTCGTCGTCGGCGAGCGGTTGTTCGCCGGTCAGGCGCACGATCGCGCCGTAGCGTTGCTCGAGGCCGAGCGCTTTCGCGGTGTCGCGGATCACCTGGGTCGTTTCGGCGCCGGCCTTCAGCGCACCGTAGTTGACGACCGGCTGCACCGTGACGAACGCGCGGGCCGGCTGGCGTGCGGCATCGCTGTCGACCAGCCCGCGCCACGAGAACGCGGCGGGCTTGCCGGCCAGCACGTCGTCGACCGTCGCGGCGCTGTGCGCAAGCAGCTTCGCCATCGCGGGCAGCTTCACCTGGCCGGTCAGGAGCGGCTGGCCAAGCGTGGTGGACAGCGTGGTCGCGAGCCCGGTCAGGCTCGGGTTCTTCGCGAGTTCGTTGACGAGCGGCCGTGCGCTTGCGAGCTGCGTCGTCGTGTCCGTCACTTCCTGCGGCGACAGGAACAGCAGCCCGTTGTGCTCGAAGAACGGGCCGCCGCCGGGTTCGGCGACCTGGCCGACGCGGCCGGCGTCGGCCTGCTTCTGCAGGGCTTCGGTGAGCGTATGCGCGGCGGCGGTCGCGAATTCGGGTGCCGGGGCCTCGACCACCGCGAGGATCGTGCCGTTGCGTTGCGGGAAGGCCTTGTCGACGGCCTGGCCGAGCGCGGCCCACTGGGGTTCCGCGTCGACGAGCTTGCTGATGTCCGTGTTGATCTTGAAGTGCTGCGCGACGTAGACGCCGCTGAAGACGGCGACGACGAGCGACAGCACGACGACCCAGACGGGGCGGCGTACCGACCATGCGACGAGTCGGACGATGAGAGATGTCACCATGTGGCGGTGGGGAGGGGCTGGCAAGGACAAAACAACGAGTATACCGGCGCAACGTGGCGTCGGTCGCGACGATGGAGCGTAAAGGGGCGGGAAGGATATTTGCTCCGCGGCGCAGGAATCGGCGCGCAGCGCCCGGCGATTCGTATGGGGATACTTACATAATTGACCGGCATCGTGCCGTGGCGGGGCCTGTGACAAAAGGGGTTGAAAGGTAACAGTCGGTCACCGCGCGGCAGGCCGGCCGCCGGGCCGCTATACTTCGACCCACCGGCCAATGCCACCGATGCAATCCGCCGGCCGTTTTTTCTCATCGAGTGCGATATCCGTATGAAACGTCATCTGTTTGCTTTCGTCGCGGCGGCCGCCGTGTCGGTTTCCGCTTTCGCGCAGAGCGCGCCCGTCGACATCGTCCGCAATGCGGTCGAAGGCACCGTCAACGCGATGAAGGCCGATCCGGGTGCGCGCGGCGGCGACATGGCGAAAGTCACGCAAGTCGTCGAGCAGCGCTTCCTGCCCGCGACGAACTTCGAACGCACGACCCGCATCGCGGTCGGCGATGCCTGGAAGCAGGCGACGCCGCAACAGCAGCAGGAGCTGTACAAGCAGTTCAAGCTGCTGATGACGCGCACCTATGCCGCGTCGCTCGCGCAGCTCGGCGGCCAGGACGCGAAGTTCTCGTTCAAGGCCGGCGGCGCGTCGGGCGCCGATGCGCTGGTGCAGTCGACGGTCACGACGCCTGGCGACAGCCAGTCGGTCGGCTATCGCCTCGGCAAGGTCGGCAACGACTGGAAAATCTACGACATCGACATGTCGGGCGCGTGGCTGATCCAGGTCTACCAGGGCCAGTTCAAGGGCCAGCTCGCGTCGGGCGGCATCGACGGCCTGATCGCGTATCTGCAGAAGCACAACTCGCGGACGAACTGATCGCCGCCGGTCGGCCGGCATGTTCAGCATGCCGGCATGCATCAAGGGCGCCCTCGGGCGCCCTTTTTCGTTGCGGGTTCGGAATGACGCGGCACCCGTGTCGGGGCGCTACCGCCGCCGATGCTCGACCGCGAACTTGATCAGCTCCGCCTGCCCTTCGATCTCGAGCTTGCGCTTCAGATTGAGCCGGTGCGTTTCCACCGTGCGCACCGACAGCCCCGTCTGCTGCGCGATCTGCTTGCTCGACAGCCCCTCGGCCAGCGCATCGAGGATGTCGCGTTCGCGCGGCGTCAGGCGGTCGAGCGGCGACGCGGCCGCGCTCGCCTGGATCATCCGCGCGGCGAGCCCTTCGCTGAAGAACGTCTGCCCCGTGAGCACCGCGCCGATCGCACGCACGATCTCGCTCGCGGGCGAATCCTTCAGCAGATAGCCGCTCGCGCCGGCGCGCACGGCCTGCGTCACGTATTCGATGTTGTCGTGCATCGACAGCATCAGCACGCGAATCCCCGGAAAGCGCTCGTGGAAGACGCCGGCGAGCGTGATGCCGTTCATCCCGTTCATGCCGACGTCCATCAGCGCGAGATCGGGCTCGAGCGACGCGGCGAGCGCGAGCGCCTCGTCCGCGTTGCCGGCTTCGCCGACCACGGACAGGTCGGCCGCCTCGAGCCGCATCCGCAGGCCGTCGCGCACCAGCGGGTGATCGTCGACGAGCAGCAGTCGGGCGGCGGGCTGGACGGTATCGGGGGCGCTCATGGGCAAAGGTCTCCGGTTATGGGGCGCGTGCTCAGGCGGCGCGCAGCGGCACGCGCGCGGCCACGACGGTGTGGCCCACCTGCGACGTGATCGTCAATGTGCCGCCGAGCGCGTCGAGGCGCTCGCGCATGTTGCGCAGCCCGATGCCGCGGCGCGCATCGGTCTGCGACCGCTCGGCGTCGAAGCCGCAGCCGTTGTCGGCGATGGTCAGCGTGGCGGAATGCGCGCCGACGTCGAGCGTGACGGCCGCGCGCGACGCCTGCGCATGATGCACGATGTTGCTGAGCGCTTCCTGCGCGATCCGGAACAGCGCCGTATTGACCGGCGCAGGCAACGGCCGCGCGCCGCTGTGCGCGACCTGCGTATAGCCGATGTCGATGCCGCTTTCCGCGCCGAGCTCGCGCACGAGCTGCTCGAGCGCGGCCGCGAGGCCGAGATCGTCGAGCATCGCCGGGCGCAGCGCATGCGAGATGCGCCGCACTTCGCGCAGCGTGTCGCCGAGCCGCCCGACGCCGGACGCGAGCGCCTGCTCGGCTTCGGGCATGCGCGTCGCGCCGCGCTCGAAGCGCGCGAGCGCGGATTCGAGCATCAGCTTCGCGGACACCATCATCTGGCTGATCCCGTCATGCAGTTCGCGCGACAGCCGCTCGCGCTCCTGCTCCTGCGATTCGACGACACGCTGCGCGAGCTGCTTGAGCTTCGCGTCGGCGCTGCGCGATTCGCTGACGTTCAGCACCAGCGCGCAGACGGCGATCGCCGCCGCGCCGGTCAGCGCGATTGCGGTGAGCCAGCTCATCGTCCGCTCGATGTTCGCGGACGCGCGCGCGTCGATGCGTTGCAGCGCGGTGTCGACGTCATCGAGATAGATGCCGGTGCCGACCATCCAGCCCCAGCGTTCGAGCGCGACGACGTAGCCGAGCTTCGGCGCGGGCTTGCCCGTCGACGGTCGCTGCCACGTGTAGCGCACGTAGCCGCCGCCGTGCGACGCGGCGCCGATCAACTGCTGGATCGTCAGCGCGCCCTGCGGGTCGCGCATCGACCAGTAGTTGTGGCCGACGCGCTCGGGCTCGCGCGGGTGCATCAGCGCATTGCCGTGCAGGTCGTAGACGAAGAAATAACCGTCGGGGCCGAAATCCATCTTCTGCAGCATCGCGAGCGCCTGCGTGCGCAGCAACGCGTCGTCGCGCGCATTGCGGCCGCTCGCGTCGTACAGCGGCATGATCGCGCTCGTCGCGAGTTCGACGTAATGCTTCAGCTCGATTTCCTTGCTCGACAGGTAGGCGGCCTGGATCGTCGCGTGCTGCGTGCGCGCGAGCGACGTCGCCTGCTGGCGCACGCCGAAGCCGATGCCGGCGATCGCGAGCAGGAATGGCACGATCGCCAGGAGGAAAATCTTTGCCTTGAGTCTCATGGTGGTGTGAAGCGGGCGCGGGCCGGCCGGCGCATGTGTCTGTCGCGCGGCGGCGGCGAGCCGACATTGTCGGCGATTTCGCCCGCGGGCGATCGGAAGGCCCGGCGACGGCCTGCCGGCCTGCCGTGGCTCAGGCGCGCCGCGGCGTGCGATCGACGCTCACGGCCGTCTGCACGACGACCCGGTTGCGCCCGTGTTCCTTCGCGCGGTACAGCGCGTCGTCGGCGAGCTTCAGCGCGGCCTGGATGCTGTCGTCGCGCTCCGGATAGCAGGTCGTCACGCCAATGCTCGCGGTCAGGCAGTCGGACGAGCCCGTGGCGTGCCGGATGCCGAGATCGAGGATGCCGGTGCGGATCGCTTCGGCGATCGTCACGGCGCCGGGCGTATCGACGTCGGGCAGCACGACGACGAACTCCTCGCCGCCGTAGCGGGCCGCATAGTCGGCCGGGCGCCGCAGGCAGCCGGCGATGCAGCGGCCGACCGCGGCGAGCGCGTCGTCGCCGGCCTGGTGGCCTTGCGTGTCGTTGTAGCGCTTGAAGTGATCGACGTCGACGAACAGCAGCGACAACGCATGCTGCGAGCGTGCCGCGCGGCGCCATTCGCGCTCGAGCGTGACGTCGAGCATGCGACGGTTGTCGAGGCCGGTGAGGCCGTCGGTGCGCGCGAGCGCCTGCAGTTCGGTTTCCGCGCGGTGACGCTTGCGCAGTTGCACGTCGAGCAGCAGCGACAAGCCGACGAAGCCGAGCGCGAGCATGGCCATCGCCGAGCCGATCGGGATCGCGCGGTCGTACCACGCGGCGTAGGTGTCGGCTTCCGAGCGCGCGACCATGATGATCAGCGGCAGATTTTCGAGATGCCGGAACACGTACAGGCGGCGCACGCCGTCGATCGACGCGGTATCGGCGAAGCTGCCCTCATTCGCGGTCATGAAGTGACGGAACGTGCTGGCCTTGCTGATGTCGCGGCCGACGATCGCCGGATCGTACGGCTTGCGCGCGACCATCCGGCCGTCGGTGTTGATCAGCGCGACGGAGCCGCGATCGCCGAGCGCCAGGCGCGAGAACAGGTTCTGGAAATATTCGAGCCGGATCGACATCACGGCGACGCCGCCGAACGACCCGTCGGGCCGCGTGATCCGCCGGCTGAGCGCGATGCTCAGCGAGCCGCCGCGCAGCCGCGAATGGTACGGATCGCTGACGTACAGGCCGACGTTCGGGTGGTCGCGGTGCACCGTGAAATACGGTTCGTTGCTGAAGTTGGCCTTGCGCGGCACATCGCTCATGCCGTCGACCGCGATGTCGCCGTTCGCGTCGAGCACGTAGATGCCGCCGAGGTATTTGGCCGTCGTCGCGCGGTCGAACAGCACCTGGCGGCGCAGCGACATCGGCAGCGCGGCGACCGCGGGATCGTTCGAGCCGTCGACGACCGCCTGCAGCGACAGCGAATAGATCTCGATGTTGCGCTCGATGTCCCACGACGCCATCAGCGCGATGTTCTGCTGGGTGGTGCGCGCGCGATCGCGTGCGTCGATGCGGCCTTCGTACAGCACGATGGCGCACAGCAGCAACAGGAGCAGCGCGATCAGCAGCCCTGAATAGAAGATCAGGTGCGGCAGCAGGAACCGGCGAAATTGCGCGGCGATGCGGCCCGTCAAGCCGGATTCGCTGGGCATTGCGTAGTCGGTTTCTGCCATGGTCCGTGGATCGATGGGCATCGCCGCCAGGCGGCGGGCCGATGCGATTGTTCGTATGATTTGCCGGCGGCGATCCGGTGCGCGGTCTCCGATGCGCACGCCGCCCGATCGACCGGAGAACCGGAGCCGATCATCGATGATTGCGGTCGGATAAACCGCAAAAATCGCTCCATTCACCAGGAGGACTGGCCGCGATTCAACGATCCGACTAATCGAGCGGCGCGGATTGTTCCGAGTATAACGCGCGTATTTGTATACGCGGAGAATGTTGCGGACCGTTGATCCGGATCAAATTATCGCCGTGGCCAATACTTGCCAATCGCGCGTGGAGCGTTGCGGTGCAAGGCTTTGCGCCAGGGGCGGCGCGGCGCGCATTCCACGGTCGCCGGTTTAACAATTTTAACGGCCGGTGAAGCAGGAACTTGAAGCGGTGCGAGACGGACCGATTATCGATTTCGATGTCTGCGTGAATTCGCAGATGAAAACGGGCGGCCACGATGGCCGCCCGTTTTGCGAAACCGCATGCGGGAAAGCCCGCATGCAAGGGTTTACGCGCCGTGCTGCTGCGCCTTGTACGCGAGCCGGAACCGATGCAGCAGCGGCTCGGTATAACCGCTCGGCTGCGACGTGCCCTGCAGCGCCAGCGCGCACGCGGCCTGGAATGCCGTCGACTGGTCATAGCCGGGCGCCATCGGGCGATAGTTCGGATCGCCGGCGTTCTGCTGATCGACGACGCGCGCCATCCGCTTGAACACGTCGAGCACGAACGCCTCGGTGATCACGCCGTGGCGCAGCCAGTTCGCGATGTGCTGGCTCGAGATGCGCAGCGTCGCGCGGTCTTCCATCAGGCCGACGTCGTGGATGTCCGGCACCTTCGAGCAGCCGACACCCTGTTCGACCCAGCGCACGACGTAGCCGAGGATGCCCTGCGCGTTGTTCTCGACTTCGCTCAGGATCTCGGCCTCGCTCCACTCGGCGCGTTCGACGACCGGCACGGTCAGCAGGCCTTCGAGCAGCGCGTCGCGTTCGCTCACATACGGCGTCTTCTCGAGTTCCTGCTGGACGGCCTGCACGTCGACAAGGTGGTAGTGCAGCGCGTGCAGCGTCGCGGCGGTCGGCGACGGCACCCACGCGGTGTTCGCGCCGGCGCGCGGATGCGCAATCTTCTGCTCGAGCATCGCGTGCATCAGGTCCGGCATCGCCCACATGCCCTTGCCGATCTGCGCGCGGCCGCGCAGGCCGGCCGACAGGCCCGCGAGCACGTTGTTGCGCTCGTACGACTGGATCCACGCCGACGACTTCATGTCGCCCTTGCGGATCATCGGGCCCGCCTCCATCGCGGTGTGCATCTCGTCGCCGGTGCGATCGAGGAAGCCGGTGTTGATGAACGCGACGCGCGCGGCGGCGGCCGCGATACAGGCGGCGAGGTTCACGCTGGTGCGGCGCTCCTCGTCCATGATGCCCATCTTCAGCGTGTTGCGCGGCAGGCCGTACAGGTCCTCGATGCGCGCGAACAGCGTGTCGGCGAACGCGACTTCGACCGGGCCGTGCATCTTCGGCTTCACGATGTAGATCGAGCCCGTGCGCGAGTTGCGCTTCGCCTTCAGGTCGTGCAGCGAGCACAGCACCGTGACGACGCCGTCGAGGATGCCTTCCGGAATCTCGTTGCCGTCGCGGTCGAGCACCGCGCCGTTGGTCATCAGGTGGCCGACGTTGCGCACGAACAGCAGCGAGCGGCCGTGCAGCGTCAGCGTGCCGCCGGCCGGCGTCGTGTATTCGCGATCGGCGTTCAGGCGGCGCGTGAAGGTCTTGCCGCCCTTCGCGACTTCCTCGACCAGCGTGCCCTGCATCAGGCCGAGCCAGTTGCGATAGAGCTGGACCTTGTCGTCGGCGTCGACCGCCGCGACCGAATCCTCACAGTCGATGATCGTGCTGACCGCGGCTTCGAGCACGACGTCCTTCACGTTCGCGAGATCGGCGCGGCCGATGGGGGTCGACGCGTCGATCTGGATCTCGAGGTGCAGGCCGTTGTGCTTCAGCAGGATCGCGGACGGTGCGCCCGCCGCGCCCTGGTAGCCGACGAACTGCGCCGGCTGCGCGAGGTGCACGACGCCCTTGCCGGTTTCGACGGCGAGCTGGCCGTCCTCCACGCGATAGCGCAGTGCATCGCGGTGCGAGCCGCTCGCGAGCGGCGCCGCGTTGTCGAGCACGTTACGCGCGTAGTCGATCACGCGCTGGCCGCGCGTCGGGTTGTAGGCCGTGGTGCGTTCGGCGCCGCCGTCCTCGGGCAGCGCGTCGGTGCCGTACAGTGCGTCGTAGAGGCTGCCCCAGCGCGCGTTCGCGGCGTTCAGCGCATAGCGCGCGTTCGACAGCGGCACGACGAGCTGCGGGCCGGCCTGCGTCGCGATCTCGCTGTCGACGTTCGCGGTGGCTGCCGCAACGTTCGACGGGACCGGCACGAGGTAGCCGATCTGTTCGAGGAACGCGCGATACGCGGCATGGTCGCGCACCGGGCCGGGGTGCGCGCGATGCCACGCGTCGAGTTCCAACTGCAGGCGGTCGCGTTCCGCGAGCAGTTCGCGGTTGCGCGGTGCGAGATCGTGCACCAGGGCCGAGAAACCGCTCCAGAAGGCGGCCTTGTCGATACCGGTGCCCGGCAGTGCTTCGTTTTCAATGAACTGGCTCAGCGCTGGCGCGACTTGCAGTCCTGCTTGGTCGATCATCGTGATTCCTCCCGGGGAAAAAATCGCGCGCGGCTTGGCTGGTTATGCCGCGACGCTTTGTGTGCCGGCGCGGGCGATCTGCGCGTCCTGTTCGGACTTTACGCCAGACACGCCGATCGCGCCCGCAATGCGGCCGTTCACCGTCACCGGCACGCCGCCTTCGAGCAACCCCGTCAGCGGCACGCTCAGAAACGCCGTGCGGCCACCGTTGATCATATCCTCATACGCCTTGGTCTCGCGACGGCCGAG
The DNA here is from genome assembly GCF_902833125.1 of Burkholderia sp. BCC1640. Classification (NCBI taxonomy): domain Bacteria; kingdom Pseudomonadati; phylum Pseudomonadota; class Betaproteobacteria; order Burkholderiales; family Burkholderiaceae; genus Burkholderia; species Burkholderia sp. BCC1640. The sequence goes on from NZ_CADFEF010000023.1 coordinate 62,517, forward strand.
CGCCGCCGCGCGCGCCTTGTCCTGCGCGATGCAGGCGCTGGCCGCCGATGCACCGTCGAGGCGCGCGAACGCGAGCAGGTGCCCGCCGTCGTCGACGACGGCGATCGACACGGCCCAGCCATGACGCTCGGCCTCCGCGCGGGCGGCGGCGAGCATGCGGTCGACGTCGGCGAGTTCGAGTTCGGGCTTCGTTTTCATGGCGTTCCTCCGGAATCAGCGGTCAGTTGACGAGTCGGTTGTCGACGAGCTCGATCCAGTGGCGCACGCGCGTGCGGCCCGCGCCGTTCAGGTGAGTCTGGCAGCCGATGTTGGCCGTGACAATCAGGTCCGGCCGCGCGGCTTCGAGTGCGTCGAGCTTGTTGTCGCGCAGTCTGGTGGCGAGTTCGGGCTGCGTCAGCGCGTAGGTGCCGGCGGAGCCGCAGCACAGATGGCTGTCGGCGACATTCGTCAGATCGAAGCCGAGCCGCGTCAGGATGCTTTCCACCGCGCCGCCGAGCCGCTGCGCGTGCTGCAGCGTGCACGGGCAATGAACCGCGACGCGGCGCTGCGTCGCATCGGCCAGCGCGTCGAGCGGCTCGGCCGCGACGACTTCCGCGAGATCGCGCGCGAGTGCGCTGACGCGCCGCGCCTTGTCGGCATAGACGGGGTCGGAGCGCAACAGGTCGCCGTATTCCTTCACGAACGCGCCGCAGCCGCTCGCCGTCAGCACGATCGCTTCCGCGCCGGCCTCGATCGCGGGCCACCACGCGTCGATGTTGCGGCGTGCGCGTGCGAGCCCGGCCTCCTGCGCGTTCAGGTGATATTCGGTCGCGCCGCAGCAGCCGGCCTCGCGCGCGGGCGTCACGCCGATGCCGAGCCGGTCGAGCACGCGCGCGGCGGCCGCGTTCGTGTTCGGCGACAGCGAAGGCTGCACGCAGCCTTCCAGCATCAGCACGCGCCGGGCATGGCGCACAGGCGGGCGCGGCGTGGCGGCGGGCACGGCGGCCGGGATCTTGTCCTGCAGCGTGCCGGGCAGCAGCGGGCGCAGCGCGCGGCCGGCCTTCAGCAGCGCGGCGAAGGTCGCCGGCCGCGGCACGACGTGGCGCAGGCCGGCGCGCAGCAGGCGCTCGCGCGCCGGACGCCGCGCGCGCTTCTCGGCTTCCGCGCGGCCGATGTCGAGCAGCGTGTGATAGCGCACGCCGGACGGACAGGTCGTCTCGCAGTTGCGGCAGGTCAGGCAGCGGTCGAGATGCTGCTGCGTGCGCTCGCCGCACGGTTCGCCCTCGAGCATTTGCTTGATCAGGTAGATGCGTCCGCGCGGCCCGTCGAGCTCGTTGCCGAGCACCTGGTAGGTCGGGCAGGTCGCATTGCAGAAGCCGCAGTGCACGCACGCGCGCAGGATCGCTTCCGCTTCGTCGGCCCGGTCGAGGGCCTTGCTGGCTTCGCTGAGATTGGTTTGCATCGGCGGTTCGAAGTCGGGTTGGCGTTCAGACGTCCGCGTACAGGCGGCCGGGATTGAAAATCGCATGCGGATCCAGCTGCGCCTTCAGCTGGCGATGCACGCGCAGCAGCGCGGGCGGCAGCGGCTGGAACGGCTCGGACGTCGTGCCGGGCGTGAAGCAGGTCGCGTGGCCGCCCCACTGCGCGGCGAACCGCTGCACGTCGGCCGGTGCGGCGTCGGTTTTCAGCCAGCGCTGCGCGCCACCCCAGTCGACGAGCAGCGCGCCGGCGAGCGAATCGAGCGGCGCGGCGGCTGGCACCGACACGCGCCACAGCGGGCGCGGATCGTCGAAGAATGGCAGCGACAGGTCGCGCAGCCGTGCCCAGAACCCGTCGTCGCGATCGTCCATGCGCGCGCCGCCGATCGTGTCGCGCGCGGCCTTCACCGAGCCCTCGCCGCCTTCGAGGCGCACCCGCAGCACGCCGTCCGCGTGGCAGGCGCCCGCCAGCGGCAGCCCCGCGCGACGCCATTCGGCGACGCGCTGCACGGCTTCGGCGGCGGCGAGCGGCAACGCGAGATCGCCGGTCGCGCGCGGCTTCGGCAGCACCTTCAGCGACACCTCCGTCACGACGCCGAGACAGCCGAAGCTGCCCGCAAGCAGCCGCGACACGTCATAGCCCGCGACGTTCTTCATCACCTCGCCGCCGAAGCGCAGATGTTTCGCGTGGCCGGTGATCACGCGGCAGCCGAGCACGAAGTCGCGCACCGCGCCCGCCCACGGGCGGCGCGGCCCCGACAGCGCGGCCGCGAACATCCCGCCGACGGTGGCCGAGCCGCCGAACGTCGGCGGCTCGCACGGCAGCATCTGGCCGGCCGCGTCGAGCATCGCGTCGAGTTCGGCGAGCGGCGTGCCCGCGCGCGCAGTGATGACGAGTTCGGTCGGGTCGTACGCGACGATGCCGCGATGCGTGCGCACGTCGAGCGTGCGGCCTTCGACGGCGCGGCCGACGAACGCCTTCGTGCCCGCGCCGCGAATGTGCACTGGCTGGCGATCGTGGATCGCGGCGTCGACCTGCGCGACGAGCGCTGCGCTGTCGTCGATCGATTCGGGTTCGCGTTCGCGTCGCATCAAAAGCGCTCCAGTTCGGGAAACGGCAGCTTGCCGTGATGGACGTGCATCGCGCCGAATTCGGCGCAGCGATGCAGCGTCGGAATGTTCTTGCCGGGATTGAGCAGGCGCCGCGGATCGAACGCGGCCTTCACCGCGTGGAAGAACGTGATTTCGTCGGCGTTGAACTGCACGCACATCTGGTTGATCTTCTCGCGCCCGACGCCGTGTTCGCCGGTGATGCTGCCGCCCACCGCGACGCACAGCTCGAGGATCCTGCCGCCGAGCGCCTCCGCGCGGTCGAGCTCGCCGGGACGGTTCGCGTCGAACAGGATCAGCGGATGCATGTTGCCGTCGCCCGCATGGAACACGTTCGCGACCGGCAGCGCATATTCGGCGGATAGCGAGGCGATCCCTTCGAGCACGCGCGGCAGTTCGCGGCGCGGGATCGTGCCGTCCATGCAGTAATAGTCGGGCGACATGCGGCCGACCGCCGGGAACGCGTTCTTGCGGCCGGCCCAGAAACGCTGACGCTCCGCTTCGTCGCGCGCGACGCGGATTTCCGACGCGCCGGCGTCGCGCAGCAGCGCGGCGACGCGTTCGGTGTCTTCGTCGACGTCGGTTGCCGCGCCGTCGAGTTCGCACAGCAGGATCGCCTGCGCGTCGACCGGATAGCCCGCGTGGATGAAGTCTTCGGCCGCACGGATCGCGAGGTTGTCCATCATCTCGAGCCCGCCGGGAATCACGCCCGCGCCGATGATCCGCGCGACCGCCGCGCCGGCTTCGGCGACGTCGTCGAAGCTCGCCATCAGCACCTTCACGCTCGGCGGCAACGGCAGCAGCTTCACCGTCACCTCGGTGACGATGCCGAGCATCCCCTCCGAGCCGGTGAACAGCGCGAGCAGGTCGAAGCCGGGGGCGTCGAGCGCGTCGGCGCCGAGCGTCAGCGTGTCGCCGTCGATCGTCAGGATCTCGACTTTCAGGATGTTGTGCACCGTCAGCCCGTATTTGAGGCAGTGCACGCCGCCCGCGTTTTCGGCGACGTTGCCGCCGATCGAGCATGCGATCTGCGACGACGGATCGGGCGCGTAGTAGAGGCCGTGCGGGGCCGCGGCCTGCGAGATCGCGAGGTTGCGCACGCCGGGCTGCACGCGCGCGATGCCGGCATCGGCGTCGATCCCGAGAATCCGGTTGAACTTCGACATGACGAGCAGGATGCCCTTTTCGAGCGGCATCGCGCCGCCCGACAGGCCCGTGCCCGCGCCGCGCGCGACGACCGGCACGCCGTGCGCGGCCGCGACGCGCAGCACCGCGCGCACCTGCTCGACCGTGTCGGGCAGCACGACCGCGAGCGGCACCGTGCGGTACGCGGCGAGGCCGTCGCATTCGAACGGCTTCAGCGCCTCGCGTTCGTGCAGCACGTCGAGGCCGGGCGCCGCCGCGTCGAGCGCGGCGACGAGCGTGTCGCGGTCGACGGTCGCCAGCGGGCCGTCGATGCGTTCGTCGTAGGTGAAACTCATCGTGTGTCTCCCGTCTCCACCCTCTTCACCATGCAGGCGGCCGCGGGATGCGCGGCGCGCCGGATGGACCGCATTCTTGGCGGGAGGCCGGCACGTGTCCAGACGTTGCTGGCGTGGTCATACCAGTTTTTCGAGGCGTGCCTTTCGTGAGGACTCGATCAAGACATAAAACCCAATCCACACAAGGGTTTGTGAGAAAATCGACAACATTCGCCAGAAGTGGTCATACCAGTATGGAAAAGCAGGATCGACAAGCACCGGCGCGCAATGTCGCCGACGTCGTCGCGGAGCGGATCGAGCAGTTGATCGTCGATGGCGTGCTGAAGGCCGGGCAAGCGCTGCCGTCCGAGCGGCGGCTCACCGAGAAGCTCGGCGTGTCGCGCACGGCCGTGCGCGAAGGGATGAAGCTGCTGCGCGCGCGCGGGATCATCGACACGACGCACGGCAAGGGGTCGTTCGTCGCGAGCCTGACCCCGCAGCGCGAAGTCTCGCCGATGATGCATCTGCTCGGCTCGCAGCCGCGCACGCTGTACGACCTGTTCGAAGTGCGCGGGATGCTCGAGACCGAAGCCGCGCGGCTCGCCGCGCTGCGCGGCACGCCCGCCGACTTCATCCTGATCAAGCGCCGATACGAGGAAATGACCGCGGCCGACGCGCAGGATCTCGATCCGGCCGCGCGCGCGAAGCTCGACCATGCGTTCCATCTCGCGATCTGCGAGGCGTCGCACAATCCGGTGCTCGTCAACACGCTGCAATCGCTGACCGATCTGCTGCTCAGTTCCGTGTTCGCGTCGGTGAACAATCTCTATCACCGCGAGCCGCTGAAGAAGCAGATCGACCGCCAGCACGCGCGGCTCTACAACGCGGTGACCGGGCGGCTGCCCGACCAGGCGCGCAAGGCCGCGAGCGAGCATATCCGGCAGTGCGTCGATTATCTGCGCGAGATCGAAGCGGAGGAGCAGCGGCTCGTGCGCTCGACGCTGCGCCTCGAAGGGTGGACCTGAGCCGCTTGACCCGGCGTGGCCGTGGGCGCCGTGACGTGTATCAGGAATATCGCGCTGACCCTGCGGCCTGACGGTCGAATATGTCACAACCTGATGCATTCGATGCGTGGCCCGACACGACCCGTTTCGCCCTGGCGCGACACGCGCCTTCGCGGTTGACCGTGACGCGCCGCCAATCCTTGAAGGAGGACGCTGCATGTCGATTCCGATGCATGGCGACGGGGCCGAGGCTCGCGCCGTCCAGATCCTGCATCGCCCCGTCTGCGACCTGCTCGGCTGTGCATGGCCGATCGTGCTTGCGGGCATGGGCGGCGTCGCGCGGGCGGAGCTCGCGAGTGCGGTGAGCGCCGCCGGCGGGTTTGGTTTTCTCGGGATGGTGCGCGAGCCGGTCGCGTTGATCCGGCGCGAGGTCGAACAGGTGCGCGCGGCCACCGAGCGGCCATTCGGCGTCAACCTGATTCCCGCCTCGACACCGCCCGAGTTGCTCGATGCGCAGATCGATGCGTGTATCGAACTGCGTGTGCCGGCCGTTGCGTTGTTCTGGGACGTGATGCCGGCCGTCGTGCGGCGTCTGCGCGATGCGGGCGTGCGGGTGGTTCATCAGGTGGGCTCGCTCGACGATGCGCGCGCGGCCGAGGCGGCCGGGGCGCAGGCGCTGATCGCACAGGGGCGCGAGGCTGGCGGCCACGTGCGTGGTGATCGGCCGTTGGCCGAATTGCTGCCTGAAGTGATTCGCGCGACGCGGTTGCCGGTGCTCGCGGCGGGCGGGATCGTCGACGGCGCCGACGTGGCCGCCGCGATGGCGCTCGGCGCGCAGGGGGCGGTGATGGGTACGGCGTTTATCGCGACGCACGAATCATTCGCGCATGCGTATCACCAGCAGCGGATCGTCGATGCGCGTGAAGGCGACACGTTGTTGACCGACATCTTTCACATCAACTGGCCGCGCGGTGCGCGGGTTCGTGTGCTGCCGTCGAGCGTGACGCGTGGCGAGCGCGGTGATCCGTTCAACGACGAGCGCGTCGTGATCGGTGACGAGGAGGGGCGGCCGATTTATCTGTTCAGTACAGACTCGCCGTTGCGTACGATGACCGGCGATGTCGAGGCGATGGCGTTGTATGCGGGCACGGGGGCCGGGCGAATTCGAGCGATCGAATCGGCCGGCGACGTGCTGCGCCGGATCGTGCGCGACGCGGCGGCGATCGTCGAGAAAGGTGCGGCGGTCTCACCGACGGGCGAGGTGAATGAGGACCGCACGGCATTGCTCGCGGCGCTCGACGAATTGCTGGAGGCGGAGCGCGCGGGTGCACGCGTTGCGTCGGAGACGGCGGCCGAGGTCAATGACGATCCCGAACTCCATCGGCTGATCGCGCATATCCGACAGGACGAGGCGCATTGGTGCAGCGTGCTGGTCGATGCGATACGCACGCTCGGCGCGACACCGACGCGCGCGACCGGCGCGTTCCATGAAAAGGCGATGGCGATCGATGATCTGGCCGAGCGGATGGCGTTTTTGAATCGCGGACAGCGGTGGGTCGTGCGCAAGCTGCAAGCGCTGCTGCCGACGCTCGCCGATCCGGATATTCATCACGCGCTGTCGTTGATGCTGGTCGCGCACGAGAAGAATATCGGCGCGGTGGATGCGCGGTTGAGGGAGAAAGGGGCGGGGAGCGTTTAGGTAGGGCGTATCCGCGCAGGTTCTTTGGGGATTGCCGAGGTGGGTATGGTCTATTTGGCCCTGACGTGAACACAGGCCCCATCAGAACAAAAAAGCCCGCCGAAGCGGGCAATCCTCTCGATGAAGAGGGGGAGATCCGAATTCGCGATCGGCGGTCAGGGCGAATTCAACCTTTGGTTGCCCCGAACGTCAGCCCCGCGACGAAATGTTTCTGCATCGCGAAGAACATCGCGACCGACGGCAACGCGGCGAGAATCGACCCGGCCGAGACGAGGTTCCACGATGTCGTCCATTGTCCCTTCAGCGCTGCCACCCCCGCGGTGATCGGCGCGGCCTCGTCGCCTTGCGTGAGACACAGCGCCCAGAAGTAGTCGTTCCAGACGAACGTGAACACGAGAATCGCAAGCGCCGCCAACGCCGGACGGATCAACGGCAACACGATCCGCCAGAACACCGTCCATTCGCCGGCGCCTTCGATCCGCGCCGCCTCGATCAGCTCGAACGGCAACTGCTTGATGAAATTCCGCAGAAACAGCGTACAGAACCCCGTCTGGAACGCGACGTGAAAGAGAATCAACGCCTCGACCGTATTGAATACCCCGAGCCTGAGCGACAAATCCCGCACGGGAATCATCAACACCTGCACCGGCACGAAATTCCCCGCGACGAACGTCCCGAACAACGCGGCATTCCCGCGAAACCGGTAAGTCGCCAGCGCGAACCCGGCCATCGCGGCAAGCGCGATCGACCCGAGCACCGACGGCACCGTGATCTGCACGCTGTTCCAGAAGTAATGCAGCATCGGCGACGTGGTCAGCGCGTCGCGATAGTTCTCGATCATCGAGAAGTGTCGCGGCCAGCCCCAGTAGTGGCCTTCGACCAGTTCCTCGGTCGAGCGCACCGACGTGACGAACACCGCGATCATCGGCAGCAGCCAGATCACCAGCGCGACGGGCAGCGACAGCTTGTACAGCCGGCGCGATACCGGCTTCCAGTGGGCAACGGGTGTCGGAAACATGATGAAGGCATCCCCGGAAGGTCAGGTCACTGCTCGTTGCGCAGCATGCGGCGCAACTGGAACACGATGTAGACGAGCATGATCGCGAACAGCACGACCGCGATCGCCGCGGAATAGCCGAGCCGGTAGTACTTGATCGCCTGGTCGTACATGTAATACGCGAGCACGGTCGAGCTTTCGAACGGGCCGCCGCCCGTCATGACCGAAATCAGGTCGAAGCTGCGCAGTGCGCCGATCACCGTGACGACGATCGCCATGAACGTGGTCGGCCGCAACTGCGGCAGAACGACGTGCCACAGCAGCGCGAAGCCGCGCGCGCCTTCCATCCGCGCCGCTTCGATCTGTTCCGGGTTCACCGACGTGAGGCCGGTGAGGTACAGGATCATGCAGTACGCGGTCTGCGGCCACAGCGCGGCGAACACGATGCCGAACGTCGCGTAGCGCGCATCGCCGAGCACCGGGATGCCGTGTCCGGCGATCAGCGCGAGCAGCCCGAAGGTCGGATCGTAGAACCACGAGAAGATCAGGCCGACGACCACGCCCGACAACACGAACGGCGCGAAGAACAGCGACTTCACGAGCCGGATGCCGGCGACCGCCTGGTTCAGGTACAGCGCGAGCGCGAGGCCGAGCGGCGGCGCGAGCATGAACAGCGCGAGCCAGATCACGTTGTTGCGCAGCGCGGTGTAGAACGTCGGTGCGTGCAGCAGCTCGGCGTAGTTCGCGAGACCGACGAACGTGCGCTCGGTCATCCCGTCCCAGTTGCAGAGGCTCAGCCACAGCGTCGACAGGATCGGCCAGATCACATAGACGGCAACCATTGCGCACGCGGGCGCGAGAAAGAGCCACGCGGCGCGCTGTTGCCGCCGCACGGCCGGCGACGGGCGACGCGCGCGCAGTGCGGCGGGCGACCTGCCGGCCGGCGGCGCGGCGGCGGCCGGTGCGGCAGGCGTTTCGACGGGTCTGGACGTGATCGGACTGGACACGGCAAGCCTCCTGGACGGACGCGGCGGCACGGGGCCGCCGCAGGGGTCACGCGGTTACTTCTTGTAGATCCGCTTGCGGGTCTGCTCGAGTTGCGCGAGCACGGTATCGAGCTGCGCGGGATTCGCGAGGAACTGCTGCATCCCCTTCATCCCTTCGTCGGCCATTTCCTTCGTCATGTCGCGGTCGTAGAACTGCGCGACGCCGCCCCGGGTATCGGCGAGGATCCGGAAGCCGATCCGCGAGATCGGATCGGCCGGTTCCGGCGACTTGCTGTTGGCCGACAGCGAGCCGAGCCCTTCCGCGAGCTTCGCGCCCATCTCGGGCGTTTCGACGAACGCGAGGAACGTATGCGCGTCGGCCTTGTTCTTCGCCTTGGTCGGGATGTGCAGCGATTCGACCGGGCCGTCCTCGGCGGTCGGCACCTTCGGGTCGATGATCGGGAAGCGGTAATAGCCCATTTCCTGCTTCACGTTCGGCGGAAAGCCCGCGGCGATGAAGGTACCCATCAGCATCATCGCGGCCTTGCCCTGGAACAGGAACGGCTGCGCGCCGTCGAGATCGTAGGACAGCGCGTTGTCGATGAAGTAGCCCGAATCGATTAGCGATTTCCACGTCGTGTAGACCTTCTTCACGCGCGGGTCGGTGTACGGCACGTCGCCGGCCATCAGTTGCTGGTGGAACGCATTGCCGTTCAGGCGCAGGTCGAGATAGTCGAACCAGCCGGCGAGCGTCCACGCGTCGCGGCCGCCGACCGCGACCGGCGTGATGCCGGCTGCCTTCAGCTTCTTGCATGCGTCGAGGAATTGGTCCCAGGTCTTCGGCTCGTCCGCGATGCCGACCTTGCGGAACAGGTCCTTGCGATAGAACAGCCCCCACGAGTAATAGACGGTCGGCGCCGCGTACTGCTTGCCGTTGTACGACGATGCGTCGCGCGTCGACGCGTACATCGCGCCCCAGCCGTTCTTCGCCCAGTCGCCGCTCAGGTCCTCGAACAGCCCGCGCTTCGCGTAGTACGCCATCCGCTCGCCCGCGTGCCAGTTCACGACGTCGGGTGCGACGGTCGTGAGCCATGCGGGGAGCTGCACCTTATACGCTTCCTCGTCGACGAAGGTGGGCTTCACGTCGATGTCGGGATGGGCCTTGTGGAACGCCTCGAGCGTCGACTGCCAGACCGCGCGCTGGCTGGCGCCCTTGAACGCGATGTTGATCGTCAGCGTGCCCGCGTCGGCCGGCGCCGTGGCGCCGAACGAAGCGAACGCGATGGCGGCGGCGGTCGCAAGCCGGGCGGCGACGCGAAGGGGGCGATGTGTCATGTATGTCTCCATTCCTGTGTGTCGTTGTGCTTGACCGGCGCGTCGCGGCGCCGGGGGCGGTTGCTACGAACGGCTTCGGTACACGGCGACGCCTTGCGGCTCGACCTGCGCGGCGCCGACCACGAACGCGGACGGCGGCACCGCATCGATCGTGTGCGGCGTGCTGCCGTAGTTGAATACGTAGGTCAGGCCGCCGCGCCGGCTTACGCGCACGCCGTCGCCGAGCGGCGACGGTGTCAGGCCGGCTTCGGCCGCGACGTCGGCGAACAGGCGCGCGGTGGTCGCATCGTCGAACAGCGCGGCCCAGTAATGCAGCGTGCCGTGCGACACGCAGGCCGGATGACCGTCGGCGAAGCGTGCACGCACGACGCTGCGTGCGTCGTCGTGCAGCTCGACGAGGTCGCGCCAGTGGCGTGCGTCGCCGTTGAGCGGCGAGCCGTCGCGCAGCGTGCCGTCGATCCGCTCGGTCACGTTCGGCCGCAGCGATTCGACGCGCCACACGCGCATCGGCAGGATCGAGGCGAGCGGGCCGGGCGGCAGCGTCCGCGGAATCTGCAGGTCGATGGTCTTCGAACCGGTGCGCGGCCCGAACACCGCATGCGCGCCCGATGCGGCGAGCCGCGCCGCGAAGTCGTCCGGCACGATCGGCAGCGGCGGCACGACGACGAGCCGGTAGCCGTCGAGCGGCGCACGCGCGGAAATGATGTCGACGTCGAGGCCGAGCGAACGCAGCGCCGAGTAGTACTCGAACGCGAAGCGCGGGTAGTGGAAATCGGCGCCTTGCGGCTGCACGTCGAACAGCCACTTCGCTTCGTAGTCGAACACGAGCGCGACGGGCGCACGCACGGCGCCGTTCGCGTCGGCATCGGCGCCGGCGTCGATCACGGCGGCAATCTCGTGCGCGACGCGCTGTGCTTCGCGGCCGCCCTCGTCGAGTCGATCGTCCGGCGTATGCAGGCCCGCATGCATCTGCTCCTGCGCGAACGGCGCCTGCCGCCAGCGGAAGTACGACACGCAGCCGGCGCCGTGCGCGAACGCTTCCCAGCTCCACAGGCGCACCATGCCCGGCAGCGGCGCGGGGTTCCAATGTGCCCAGTTCACGGGCCCCGGCTGCTGCTCCATCACCCAGAACGGCAGCTTCGACATGCCGCGATAGAGGTCGTGATTGAACGACGCGAAATCCGGATGGCCGGTGCGCAGCCAGCGCGCCTTCACGTCGGGCGCGAACCATTGCTCCTCGAGCGCGCCGAGCGGATAGCTGTCCCACGTCGCGACGTCGAGGTCGCGCGCGACCTCGTAGTGATCGAACTCGGTGAAGAGCTGCATGAAATTGTGCGCGACGGGGCGGCCCGGCGAATGGGCGCGGATCACGTCGACCTGCATCCGGTGATAGCGTGCGACTTCGTCCGACGCGAAGCGCCGATAGTCGAGGCGGTGCGACGGATGCGCTTCGGTCACGGTGCCGACCGGCGCGTCGACTTCGTCGAAATGCCGATACTCCATGCTCCAGAACACGGTGCCCCACGCGCGGTTCAGCGCATCGATCGTGCCGTAGCGCGCCTGCAGCCATGCGCGAAAACGCACGAGCGCGGCGGGCGAGTAGCTGACGACCGTCTGATGGCAACCGAGCTCGTTGTCGGTCTGCCAGTAGCGCACGGCGGGGTGGTGGCCGTAGCGTTCGGCGACCGCCGTGCAGATGCGGCGCGACGCGTCGAGATAGGTCGGCGACGAGAAGTCGTAGTGGCGGCGCGAACCGAACGTGCGCGGCCGTCCGTCCGCGCCGATCGCGAGGATGTCGGGGTGACGGTCGACGAGCCACTTCGGCGGCGTCGCGGTGGGCGTGCACATCACGATCTCGAGACCGGCCGCACCGAGCACGTCGACCGCGCGGTCGAGCCAGCCCCAGTCGTATTCGCCCGGCGACGGCTCGATGCGGCTCCACGCGAATTCGGCGATCCGCACCTGCGCGATGCCGAGCGCCTTCATCCGGCGGGCGTCGTCGGCCCACATCGATTCCGGCCAGTGTTCCGGGTAGTAACAGACTCCGAGGCGCATGCCGATCCTTATGCGTAATGGTGGACGGGAAGGTCGGCGCACGCGGGCAGCGCGCGGCCGTCTTCGGTGAAGAGGTGGCAGGCCGCGGCCGGCGCATGCGCGTGCACGCGCTCGCCGCGACGCAACGGCGCATCGCCGGGCACTTTCGCGATCAGCGGCGTGCCGCCTGGCTGGTCGAGATGCACGTAGGTCTGCTCGCCGAGGCGCTCGACGAGCACGACGTCGCGCGCGAGCGTGGTTGCGTCGTGCGCGGCGCCGAGCGTCAGGTGTTCGGGGCGGATGCCGAGCGTGACGGCCGCGCCGACCGCGAGCACGGAACCGTCGCGCGGCAGCGTGAAGGTTTCGCCGGACGGCACGACGGTGACGATCGTGCGCTGCGCGTCGCAGGCGACGACGATGGCCGGCAGGAAGTTCATTCGCGGCGAGCCGATGAAGCCGGCGACGAAGCGGCTGGCCGGATGGTGATAGAGGTCGAGCGGCGCACCGACCTGCGCGATGCTGCCGTGCCGCGCGGTGTCCGCGCCGGCGTGCAGCAGCACGATCTTGTCGGCGAGCGTCATCGCCTCGGTCTGGTCGTGCGTCACGTAGACGACGCTCGCGCGTTCGAACTGCCGGTGCAGCTTCGCGATCTCAATGCGCGTCTGGCCGCGCAAGGCCGCGTCGAGGTTCGACAGCGGTTCGTCGAACAGAAACACGCCGGGCTCGCGCACGATCGCGCGACCGATCGCGACGCGCTGCCGCTGGCCGCCCGACAGCGCCTTCGGCTTGCGCTCGAGCAGCGTGTCGAGCTGCAGGATCCGCGCGGCGTCGCGCACCTTCCGGTCGATCTCGGCCTTCGGCACGCGCGCGAGCTTCAGCCCGAACGCCATGTTCTCGTAGACCGTCATTTGCGGAAACAGCGCGTAGCTCTGGAACACCATCGCGACGCCGCGTTCGGCGGCCGGCACGTCGTCGACGCGGCGGCCGTCGATCGAGAGCTCGCCGTCGCTCAGGTCCTCGAGGCCCGCGATCATCCGCAGCAGGGTCGACTTGCCGCAGCCGGACGGACCGAGGAATACGCAGAACTCGTGCGCGCCGATCTCCAGATCGACGTCGCGAATGACCGGCGCGTGCTCGCCGTAGGCTTTCTGCACGCGCCGCATCGAGATGCTCGCCATTGTCTCCGCTCCATGTTCTAATGCGCTCTCATCGATGCTTAAGCGCTTAACCATCGTGATCAAAAAAAGCGCCGATAGCGATCGTGGCCGAGCCGTGCCCGTTGATCGGGCGGCAGGGTGTGCGGCGATAGTGCGCCGCTTCGGTGAGCGAAGCAAATACTGGATCGGCATCTCATATAGTGGACACATCATGGCGACACTCGATGAAGTGGCCCGCCGCGCCGGCGTGACGGCCGCGACGGTCTCGAACGTGCTGCGCAACCGCGGCCGGGTCGGCGAAGCCACGCGGGCGCGGGTGCTCGACGCCGTGCAGGCGCTCGGCTACCGGCCGCATCTGGCCGCGCGGGCGCTGGCGGAAGGGCGCGCGCCGACGGTCGCGCTGATGGTGTCGAGCATCGCCAACCCGTTTTATCCGGAATTCGCGCTCGCGGTCGAACGCGCGGTGCGCCGCAACGGGCAATTCCTGATCGTCTGCAATACCAACGAAGATCCGTTGCAGGGGCGCGCGTATCTCGACCAGATCGCCGGCACGATTTCCGAAGGCATTCTCGTGACCAACGCGAACCTGCATTTGCCGGATCTCGTCGACGTCGCGCGGCGCGGCGTGCCGGTCGTGCTGTGCCTGTGGGAGCGGCCCGATGCGCCGCCCGAAGGGTTGCCGTGCGTGGCCGTGGATTTCCGCGAGGCGGGGCGGATCGCGACGCGGCATCTGCTCGAGCTCGGGCATCGGACGATCGGCGTGATCGTCGGCGGCTCGGCGAGCGGCGTGCAGGCGGCGCGCTACGACGGCTTCGTCGACGTGATGCGCGAAGCCGGGCTCGACGCGTCGATCGTCGCGGCCGAACCCGATTCGATCGAAGGCGGCGTGCGCGCGGCGGGATGGCTGCTCGACGCGCATCCGGAGCTGACCGCGCTGGTCGCGACCAACGACCTGCCCGCGATCGGCGCGCTGCACGCCGCGGCCGATCGCGGCCGGCGCGTGCCCGACGATCTGTCGATCGTCGGTATCACCGATATTCATCTGGCCAGCGATACGCGTCCCACGCTGACGACCGTTGCGATCCCGACCGCCGAGGCCGCGGGGCTCGCGGTCGAACTGCTCAACGCATTGCGCGAGGCGGGCGGGCACATCGACGATGCATCGCGCGTGCGGACGGCGCCGGTGCCGCGATTGGTGGTGAGGGGTACGACGGGCGCGGCGCCGGGACGGCGCACGAAGGCGTAGACGTCGACGGGGGCGCGAGTTTTTCCGGTACCGGGCGCGGCTTGGAAGCTGCACATGGGGCGAGCCGTGAACCGGTGGACGCAATGACGAGGCCGGGCCGGATCGCCCGCCGGCGTCACCCGCCTTCGACGAGCCGCATCACGATGCGCCGGGCCGAATCGAGATGCGCGACTGTCATCGCGCGCGCGCCACGTGCATTGCGTTCTCGGCATGCTTGCAGGATGTCTTCGTGCTCGACCTGGAACGACGGCGTATCCGCGAGCAACGTGGCTTGCAGCCGCTCGTAGCGCTCGACCTGGCTGCGCAGTTCCGCGATCGCCTTCAACTGCCGCGCGTTGCCGCAGCACGAATACAGCAACGCATGGAATTCGCGATTCAGTTCGCCTTGCCGGCGCGGCGCGTTCGATTCGCCGAGCAGCCGGTGCACGAGTTCGGCACGCGCGAGCGTTTCGTCGTCGAGCCGCTTCACGCTGCGGTAGATCGCATCGCCTTCGAGCAGCGCGCGCATGTCGTAGATTTCCTGCACGTCGGACGCGCTCAGCATCCGCACGACCGCGCCGCGATTGCGGAAGATGTCCAGCAAGCCTTCGCGCTCCAGACGCTGGATCGCTTCGCGCATCGGAATCCGGCTGATTCCGAAGCGCTCGGCGAGGTCGCGCTCGACGAGCCGCTCACCTGCCTGCAACTCGCCGTTGATGATCATCTCCCGCAACGATGCGGCCACGGCGTCCGCCGTGGAATCGGGTCTGGCTTCCATGCTTCCGGGTTCCTCATTTTGGAATAATGGTATACCAAACGACATTCCGGTGCCACAATGGCGGCTTCACGTTCCGACAGCAGAGGAGAGCGAGATGGCGCATGGCGAACACAAGTACCGCGTGGCAGTGGAGTGGACCGGCAACCGGGGAACCGGTACGTCGGGGTATCGCGAATACGGCCGCGATCATGTGATCCGCGCGGGTTCGAAGCCGGACATTCCGGGCTCGTCGGATCCGGCGTTCCGCGGCGACGCGGCGCGCTGGAATCCGGAAGACCTGCTGCTGGCGTCGGTATCGGCGTGCCACAAGCTCTGGTATCTGCATTTGTGTTCCGATGCGGGCATCCGCGTGCTCGCGTATGTCGACGACGCCGAAGCGACGATGCTCGACAGCCCCGAGCCGGGCAGCTTCACCGAAATCGTGCTGCACCCGCGTGTGACGATCCTCGCGGGCGACGATCGCGAGTTGGCCGAGCGGCTGCATCATGACGCGCATGCGAAGTGCTATGTGGCGAATTCGGTGAATTTCCCGATCCGGTGCGAACCGGTGATCGAGTTCGCTGCCGCCTGACGCACGCCGGGGAGAAGTCGTTGAGGCTTTTCTACTATCCATGCAACACGAGCATGGCGCCTCATTTCGTGCTGGAAGAAATCGGCAAGCCGTTCGAGCTGGCGCTCGTCGCCCGCACGCGCGACCAGCACAAGTCGCCCGAGTACCTCGCGCTGAATCCGAACGAGCTAATTCCGGTGCTGGTCGACGGCGACCTCGTGCTGTACGAGACCGACGCGATTTGCCTGCATCTGGCCGATACGCATCCGGCGCGACGGCTTGCGCCGGCGCTCGGTGCGCCCGAGCGCGCGCGCTTCTATACGTGGCTCATGTGGCTCGGGAAGCGTGGTGGCAATGGAACGCAAGGGCTTCGCTCGATTGGTGGATCGTATGGAATCGGGCGACGTGTTGATCGTAACGAAGCTGGATCGTTTGGGCCGTAATGCTATGGATGTGCGAGCAGCGGTCGAAAAGCTGGACGGTATGGGTGTGCGTGTCCATTGACTTGCTTTGGGCGGCGTAGATTTGACCAGCGCTGCGGGCAAGGTGACGATGGGCGTGTTGGGTGCCGTGGCGGAATTCGGGCGCGACCTGTTGATCGAGCGCGCGCAAGCGGGGTTGAAGCGTGCAGTTGGTGCCCGCGCCATGCTTGTGCAGATGGTTAAGAACGTGGTGGAACAGTGCGCGATTCGGAGGGGCCAGTGCACGTTACCCACTGGTGTGACTTCTGGCTGTCGAGAGCGGACTTTTTTTGTTGGAAAAGCCGGGGCTGACAATTAAATAAAGACCGATTATTTCAAAAGTCGGTTGTGTGTGGAAATAAAAACAATAGTCAGGTGGCATTGAGAGTGAGAGGTATTCTGTACGCAAATGTGCTGAAGTGAGGTGAAGGTATTCGGCTTGCAAGAACAGCAGCCCGCGAGTGAAACTCAAACCTAACCTAGCCCCTTCGCTGGATTTTTGGAGAGCACATGTCAGAGTTACTGTCCTACTACGAAATCAACAAAATGCTTTGGCGATGGCGAAAACGGGACGGCGCGCGCATCG
The DNA here is from genome assembly GCF_902833125.1 of Burkholderia sp. BCC1640. Lineage (NCBI taxonomy): Bacteria > Pseudomonadati > Pseudomonadota > Betaproteobacteria > Burkholderiales > Burkholderiaceae > Burkholderia > Burkholderia sp. BCC1640. Next base: position 79,356 of record NZ_CADFEF010000023.1, read on the forward strand.
TGCATAAGGCCAAGCTCTCGATGGACATGGCCCCGCGGTTACCCCCAGAGCCGCCCAAACCACCGGCACCCAAACCGGATCCGGCACCCAAGCGGGATTCGTTGGACAAGATGGTCGACGACTTCGAAAGGATTGGTAACGCTTTTTCGCGATTCAAGAAATGGCTGGATACCCCCGATCCGCCAAAGCAGCCCAAGCCTTTGCCCCCGGTCCAGGTCAAACCGACCGTTCCACCCTTCGACATTCAGGAGATTCCTGCGGCCATGCGCGGGGAAATGATGCCGATCGGGGCAAAACTCATGGAGCGATGGTTTGCGGGTAGGCTCAATTATTCAACCGATTCGAATAATCAAAGATTTGCGATCGACCAGAACGGGAAACCCTATGCTGATGACATGTATGACTACTCAATCGTTAAGCTGGACTGGGTTTTGAAGCATCGGAGAGCGAAAGAAAAGTACGATCAGTTGATTGAAATCGGAATTTATTCAGAAAGAGCGCGCGGGAAATTAAGGGGTGAATTGTCTGCGTACTACGGCCGCTATACTTTCTTTGCAACATCTGAAGTATTTAAAGATGATATTCGATTGTTGCACAAACTGTTCCAATTTCAATTCGCATCTGTCGACGGAGCCCTGGGAGATAAGCTAAAATCGTTTATTCGCTTCAGCGAAGAAAACAAAGGCGTTCCGGACGATTTGTTTGCTGCGTTAGGGAGTTTCAACCTATATGCGGCAGTTGCGCAAGCAAACTTCTACATTGACGAGTATAGTCGGAGTCGATGTGTCGAAGTAAATGCCATTTGGGTCTATGTAAGAGATGGTTATACCTTTGAGGATAAGGATGGGGACCCATCGCAGTACTTGGGCCACTGGGGTGAAAACGGAATCATTGTAGTCCCGTACGCTTTCGTTGGCTCGTTATCTTCTCGCGTCCCATATCTCGATTATCCCGTCGCCCTCGGAGACACAAGGAAAAAAGGCAGTCTTTACTATCCGGTCCACAACAGCGACTTCAGGGCATGGCAGAAAAAGCATGGGCGAGGTGGGGACTTCATTCTGTTTTCAGAAAAGAAATTTATTCGCCTGGATAAACCAATTCGTGTCTTCCTATGAAACCGAGCAAAGCAATATTATTTGTCGCCGTAGGCGTATGGGCATGTTGCATGTGGGGGTTTGATAGAAGTCCGATTGGGAAATACTGCAAAAAATCAATTTCCCCGGATAATAAATACTATGCCACATTGTGCGACTCAACCTATGAGCGGTTTAGCAAGCAACCGTTTAACATTGTCGACTATGCATTTGTCGCCAGACTTTACGACAACAAAACCGGCAAAATTTTGGCAATAACAACTTTTGACTCACCGGTTCCGGATTTATTCTGGGGGAGGGATTGCGTGCAGTTTCAAAGGGGAGGTGAGGACGGAGATGGGTCGTATTTCAATTTACCGCCATCCCTGATGGATAGAATTTTAGCGAACCGCCCTCGGCTTGTCCCACTTAATCAAACCCAGTTCAAAAGCCATTGATATACCCGCCTCCATGTGACTTTTTCCCACGGGCCGGCGAGCTTCGCTTGCCCAATGCGACGTACATCACTCCAGCTACCTTAGCAGGCTGCTGACGGCCTCAGAATCCCCGCGACGAACTCACAAGCCAAAGCCTCAGAGGCCCGATTCCTGAAGATTCAGAAGGGGGCGCGTTGTCATTCAGTCGGTGGGCGTTTGACTTCATGCGCGACGAGTGGAAAGCGCTTGGTCTGCGCCACTATGAGGATGAGTTGGAGAGGGTAGACGAGTTGGGTGAAGCAGGATTCGACCGCCTGTATCAGACGGCCATAGCGCGGCTGGGTGTGTGTCGTGAGCCTTCCGAGCACGATGGACCTTGGGCGGTGTTCAGTATGCAGGAGGGGTGTGGGTAGCAGGGTTTGGAGCGCCGCCCGTGCGCAATCGCGGGCGGCATTGGTTCAGGCGTGGGGGCCGCCGGTTCAGAACGTCGTCAGGACGGCTCTGTCAGCGTAGATCGTAGTGCAGGCTAAAAAGGCGGAGCCGGAATTTCTACACTGAGCGCGACGCTTCAGGCATGCGGCAGCTAGCTAAGGGGTTGTTGCGTCAACGATGAGACCAGGGGGCCGCGCGGCCCCTTTTCTTTTTCTGGAATCAGTACGCGCAGACACGCAATGCATAGACCGTTAACGATAAAGGAAAAATGCATGCCTTCACCGTACTCGCAAGGAGCCCTTCAACGGGCACGCGGCCCACGCGAACCAGAGGCCTCCGCGTTACACCCCGACCCCGTAAACCTCCCTCGCCGCCGCCCGAATCGCGTCCGCCATCACCTCGACAGCCGGCGAATGCAGCCGGTCGGTGCGCGTGATGATCCCGAAATCGTCCATCCGGCAATCCATCTCCAGCGGCAGCACCGAGACGATCCCGTGCCGCGCGTAGTACAGCGCGACATCTTCCGCGAGCACCGCGATCATGTCGCTCTGCTCGATCAGCTGCGTGATGAACAGCAGCGCGGCCGTCTCGACTACGTTCGCGGGCGGTGCCAGGCTCGCGCGCTGGAACACGAGCTCGAAGCGGTGGCGCAGCACGCTGCCGGCCGGCGGCATCACCCATGCGGCGCGCTGCACGTCGGCGAGCGACAGCGGCGCCTGCGCGAGCAGCGGATGGCCGGGCCGCACGACCGCGGCGACCGGCTCGCCGGTCAGCGGCTCGTAGCGCAGGTGCAGCTTGTCGTGTTCGGCGGACAGCCGGCCCAGCACGATGTCGAGCCTGTCCTGCGCGAGGTGTTCGAGCAGCGCGTTGCTCGTGTCGATCGCGACGGACACGCGCACGTTCGCATGTGTGCCCTTCACCGCGGCGACGGCCGGCGGCACGAGCCGCAGCCCCGGCGATGTGATCGCGCCCACCGCCACGTGCCCGAGATGGCCGGCCTTCAGCGCGGCCAGTTCCTCGCGCGCCTGGTCGAGGCTGCCGAGCGCCGCGCGCGCGTGCCGGATCAGCACGTCGCCATACAGCGTCGGCCGCATCCCGCGCGGCAGCCGCTCGAACAGCACCGCGCCGATCGATTCCTCGAGCTCGCGCAGCAGCTTCGACGCGGCCGGCTGCGTCATGTTCAGCGCGGCCGCCGCGCGGTGAATGCTGCCTTCGTCGGCGAGCGCGACGAGCAGCAGGAGCTGGCGGGTCTTCAGGCGGTTGCGGTTTCCCCACGGGCTGGCTTCTTGCATCGTACGGGTTTATATCGATATCGGATTCGATATCGTAATCGCCTAAAACGTCATTAGCCAGTTATCAAAATTCTGCCTAGACTGCGCCGGTATCCCGTCACCACAGGACTGACGATGTCGGCAACAAAACCCAGGCTGCGCTCCACCCAATGGTTCGGCACGAACGACAAGAACGGCTTCATGTACCGGAGCTGGATGAAGAACCAGGGCATCCCCGATCACGAGTTCGATGGTCGGCCGATCATCGGCATCTGCAACACGTGGTCCGAACTGACGCCGTGCAACGCGCACTTCCGCAAGCTCGCCGAGCACGTGAAGCGCGGGATCTCGGAAGCCGGCGGCTTCCCGGTCGAGTTCCCGGTGTTCTCGAACGGCGAATCAAACCTGCGGCCGTCGGCGATGCTCACGCGCAACCTCGCGTCGATGGACGTCGAGGAAGCGATCCGCGGCAACCCGATCGACGCGGTCGTGCTGCTCGCCGGCTGCGACAAGACGACCCCGGCGCTGCTGATGGGCGCGGCGAGCTGCGACGTGCCGGCGATCGTCGTGTCGGGCGGGCCGATGCTGAACGGCAAGCTCGAAGGCAAGAACATCGGCTCGGGCACGGCCGTGTGGCAGTTGCATGAATCGCTGAAGGCGGGCGAGATCGACCTGCACCACTTCCTGTCGGCCGAGGCCGGCATGTCGCGCTCGGCCGGCACCTGCAACACGATGGGCACTGCGTCGACGATGGCGTGCATGGCCGAGGCGCTCGGCGTCGCGCTGCCGCACAACGCCGCGATTCCGGCCGTCGATTCGCGCCGCTACGTGCTCGCGCACATGTCCGGCATCCGCATCGTCGAGATGGCGCTCGAAGGGCTCGTGCTGTCGAAGGTCCTGACGCGCGCCGCGTTCGAGAACGCGATCCGCGCGAATGCGGCGATCGGCGGCTCGACCAACGCGGTCATCCACCTGAAGGCGATCGCGGGCCGCATCGGCGTGCCGCTCGAACTGGAGGACTGGATGCGCATCGGCCGCGACACGCCGACGATCGTCGACCTGATGCCGTCCGGGCGCTTCCTGATGGAGGAGTTCTATTACGCAGGCGGGCTGCCGGCCGTGCTGCGCCGGCTCGGCGAAGGCGGGCTGCTGCCGCACCCGGACGCGCTGACGGTCAACGGCAAGTCGCTGTGGGACAACGTGCGCGAAGCGCCGAACTACGACGACGAGGTGATCCGCCCGCTCGACCGGCCGCTGATCGCGGACGGCGGCATCTGCATCCTGCGCGGCAATCTCGCGCCGCGCGGCGCGGTGCTGAAGCCGTCGGCGGCGAGCCCCGAGCTGCTGAAGCATCGCGGCCGCGCGGTGGTGTTCGAGAATCTCGATCACTACAAGGCGACGATCAACGACGAAGCGCTCGACGTCGATGCCAGCTCGGTGCTGGTGCTGAAGAACTGCGGGCCGCGCGGGTATCCGGGGATGGCCGAGGTCGGCAACATGGGGCTGCCGCCGAAGCTGCTGCGCCAGGGCGTCAAGGACATGGTGCGGATCTCGGATGCACGGATGAGCGGCACGGCATACGGCACGGTGGTGCTGCACGTCGCGCCGGAAGCCGCCGCGGGCGGGCCGCTGGCCGCCGTGCGCAACGGCGACTGGATCGAACTCGACTGCGACGCCGGCACGCTGCATTTGGACATTACGGATGACGAACTGCAGCGCCGCCTGTCGGACGTCGATCCGACCGCGGCGCCCGGCGTGGCCGGCCAGCTCGGCAAGGGCGGCTACGCGCGGCTGTACATCGATCACGTGCTGCAGGCCGACGAGGGGTGCGACCTCGACTTCCTGGTCGGCATGCGCGGTGCCGACGTGCCGAGTCATTCGCATTGAGCGGCAGGCGGGCGCGGGCGATGGCCCGCGCGACGCGAAGTGGCGATATGAAACCGTGAACGCTTGATGGCCTCGCCTCGAGGCCGACGCAGGACCGAACCATGACATCGAGCAGCACGCCGCGTTATCGCGGCATCTTCCCCGTCGTCCCGACGACGTTTTCCGACACCGGCGAGCTCGACCTCGCGAGCCAGAAGCGCGCGGTCGACTTCATGATCGACGCGGGCTCCGACGGCCTGTGCATCCTCGCGAACTTCTCCGAGCAATTCGCGATCACCGACGACGAACGCGACGTGCTCACGCGCACGATCCTCGAACACGTCGCCGGCCGCGTGCCGGTGATCGTCACGACGTCGCACTACGGCACGCAGGTGTGCGCCGCGCGCAGCCTGCGCGCGCAGCAGCTCGGCGCGTCGATGGTGATGGCGATGCCGCCGTATCACGGCGCGACGTTCCGCGTGCCCGAAGCGCAGATCTTCGACTTCTTCGCGCGTGTGTCGGATGCGATCGACATCCCGATCATGATCCAGGACGCGCCGGCGAGCGGCACCGCGTTGTCCGCGCCGTTCCTTGCGCGGATGGCGCGCGAGATCGAGCAGGTCGCGTACTTCAAGATCGAGACGCCCGGCGCGGCGAACAAGCTGCGCGAGCTGATCCGGCTCGGCGGCGACGCGATCGAAGGGCCGTGGGACGGCGAGGAAGCGATCACGCTGCTCGCCGACCTGCATGCCGGCGCGACCGGCGCGATGACGGGCGGCGGGTTTCCGGACGGCATCCGGCCGATCCTCGAAGCCTTCCGCGAAGGGCGGCACGACGATGCGTTCGCGCGCTATCAGGCGTGGCTGCCGCTGATCAATCACGAGAACCGCCAGTCCGGGATCCTCACCGCGAAGGCGCTGATGCGTGAAGGCGGCGTGATCGCGTGCGAGCGGCCGCGGCATCCGATGCCGGAACTGCATCCGGACACGCGCGCGGAGCTGATCGCGATCGCGCGCCGGCTCGATCCGCTCGTGCTGCGCTGGGCGCACTGAGCAAGTGGCGAAGGAGGAATGCAGATGAGCAACGTGATTTCGCTGGGCGTGATCGGGATCGGCAAGATCGCGCGCGACCAGCACCTGCCGGCGATCGCCGCCGAACCGGGTTTCGTGCTGACCGCGTGCGCGAGCCGTCACGCGGAAGTCAGCGGCGTGCGCAATTATCAGGACCTGCGCGCGCTGCTGGCCGCCGAGCCCGAACTCGACGCGGTCTCGCTGTGCGCGCCGCCGCAGGTGCGCTACGCGCAGGCGCGCGCCGCGCTCGAAGCCGGCAAGCACGTGATGCTCGAGAAGCCGCCGGGCGCGACGCTCGGCGAAGTGGCCGCGCTCGACGCGCTCGCGCGCGAACGCGGCCTCACGCTGTTCGCGACCTGGCATTCGCGCTGCGCGAGCGCGGTGGAACCGGCGCGCGCGTGGCTCGCGACGCGCACGATCCGCGCGGTGCAGGTGCGCTGGAAGGAAGACGTGCGGCGCTGGCATCCGGGCCAGCAGTGGATCTGGGAACCCGGCGGCCTCGGCGTGTTCGATCCCGGCATCAACGCGTTGTCGATCGTCACGCGGATCCTGCCGCGCGAACTCGTGTTGCGCGAGGCGACGCTCTACGTGCCGAGCGACGCGCAGATGCCGATCGCGGCCGAACTCGATTGCGCCGATACGGAAGGCGTGCCCGTGCGCGCGGAATTCGACTGGCGGCACGGCCCCGTCGAGCAATGGGAGATCGCGGTCGACACGTCGGACGGCGTACTCGCGATCAGCCGCGGCGGTGCACAATTGTCGATCGGCGGCGAGCCGGTCGAGATCGGGCCGCAGCGCGAGTATCCGGCGCTGTATGCGCAGTTCCGCGCGCTGATCGCGCGCGGCGAAAGCGACGTCGACGTGCGGCCGTTGCGGCTCGTCGCCGATGCGTTTCTGTTCGGGCGGCGCGTCGGGACCGACGCGTTCGGCCGCTGACACCGTGCCGGCGCGCGCCATCGCGAGCGCGACCGCGCACGACGGTAGTTGAAGACCCAAGCCAATACAAGGAGACACCGCATGAACCGCACGATTCGCCGACATACCCTCCGCGCGCTGCTGGCCGCGCTTTGCATTGCGCCGCTCGGGATGCACGGCGCGGCGCACGCCGACGCGCCGCTGAAGATCGGCTTCCTGGTGAAGATGCCCGAGCAGGCATGGTTCATCAACGAGCAGAACGCGGCGTCCGCGCTGGGCCAGAAGGAAAACTTCTCGGTCGTGAAGATCGGCACGCCGGACGGCGAGAAGGTGCTGGCCGCGATCGACAACCTCAACTCGCAAGGCGCGCAGGGCTTCGTGATCTGCGCGCCCGACGTGCGCCTCGGGCCGGCGATCGCCGCGCGCGCGAAGCGCTACAACATGAAGTTCGTGACGGTCGACGACCAGCTCGTCGACTCGACCGGCAAGCCGCTCACGAACGTGCCGCACCTCGGGATGTCGGCGACCAAGATCGGCAACCAGGTCGGCCAGGCGATCGCCGACGAGATGAAGCGGCGCGGCTGGAAGCCCGAGGAAGTCGGCGCGCTGCGCATCACCAACTACGAGCTGCCGACGGCGAAGCTGCGCACCGACGGCGCGACGCAGGCGCTGCTCGCGAACGGCTTCCGCAAAGAGAACATCTTCGACGCGCCGCAGAAGACGACCGACGACAGCGGCGGTCTCGAGGCGGCCTTCCCGGTGCTCTCGCGCCATCCGAACGTGAAGAAATGGGTGGTCTTCGCGCTGAACGAGGAAACCGTGCTCGGCGCGGTGCGCGCGACCGAACAGCTGCACATCCCGGCGGCCGACGTGATCGGCGTCGGCATCAACGGCGCGGGCGAGGCGTTCGCCGAATTCCAGAAGAAGGAACCGACCGGCTTCTACGGAACGATCGCGGTCAGCTCGACGAACCACGGCAAGGACAGCACGCAGAACCTCGTCGACTGGATCCGTAACGGCAAGACGCCGCCCGCCGACACGCAGACGAGCGGCAAGCTGATGACGCGCACGAACTGGCAGGCCGTGCGCACCGAGCTCGGCATCTGAGCGTGCGGGGCGACGACGCGATGACGATGCAGACGATGACGGCCGTGTCCGACAACGACGACGCGGCCACGTCCGGCGATGCGCTGCTCGCGCTCGACGGCATCACCGTGACGTTCCCGGGCGTGCGCGCACTCGACGGCGTGTCGCTGTCGGTGCGCGCGGGCGAAGTGCACGGACTGATGGGCGAGAACGGCGCGGGCAAGTCGACGTTGCTGAAGGTGCTGTCCGGCGTGAACCAGCCGCAGGCCGGCACGCTGACGCTGAACGGCACCGTGCAGCGCTTCGCGTCGACGCGCGCCGCGCTCGAGGCCGGCATCGCGATCATCTACCAGGAGCTGCATCTGGTGCCCGAGCTGACGGTCGCGGAGAACCTGATGCTCGGCCAGTTGCCGAGCCGGCTCGGCGTGGTCGACGAACGTGCGCTTGCGGTGCGCGCGCTCGATGCGCTGGAGCGGCTCGGCGAGCATATCGATCCGGACATTCCGGTGAAGTATCTGTCGATCGGTCAGCGCCAGATGATCGAGATCGGCAAGGCGCTGATGCGCGACGCACGCGTGATCGCATTCGACGAACCGACCAGCTCGCTGTCCGCACGCGAGACCACGCAGCTGTTCCGCATCATCCGATCGCTGCGGGCGGAAGGCCGCGCGATCATCTACGTCACGCACCGGATGGAGGAAGTCGACGCGCTGTGCGACCGCGTGACGGTATTCCGCGACGGCCGCCGGATCGAGACGTTCGAATCCGTCGCCGATCTCGACCGGGACCGGCTGATCGGCTGCATGGTCGGCCGCTCGATCGAGGACGTGTACGGCTACCGGCCGCGCACGGCCGGCGACGTGCTGATCGAGGCGAAGGGGCTGACCGGGCCCGGCTTGTCCGAGCCGGTGTCGTTCGCGGCGCGGCGCGGCGAGATCGTCGGCTTCTTCGGGCTCGTCGGCGCGGGGCGTTCGGAGCTGATGAAGCTGCTGTACGGCGCGGCGCGCCCGAGCGGCGGGCACGTCGAGCTGGGCGGCAAGCGCGTCGCGTTCGCGAGCCCGCGCGACGCGGTGCGTGCCGGCATCGCGCTGTGCCCGGAGGACCGCAAGCAGGAAGGCATCGTCGCGATCGCGTCGGTCGCCGACAACCTGAACATCAGCGCGCGCCGCCATTTCAGCCCGGCGCGCGTGCTGCTCGACGCGCGGCGCGAACGCGAACTCGCGCAACGCTACATCGAGCGGCTCGCGATCAAGACCCGCGACGGCGAGACGCCGATCGGCGCGCTGTCGGGCGGCAACCAGCAGAAGGTCGTGCTCGCGCGCTGGCTGGCCGAGCGCATCGACGTGTTCCTGATGGACGAGCCGACGCGCGGCATCGACGTCGGCGCGCGCGCGGAAATCTACAACCTGTTCTACGAGCTCGCGGAAGCGGGCCGCACGGTGATCATCGTGTCGAGCGACCTGGCCGAGGTGATCGGCGTGTCGGACCGCATCGTCGTGATGAAGGAAGGGCGGATCGCGGGCGAGGTCGCGAAGGCGCAGGCGACGCCCGATGCGCTGATCAAGCTCGCGCTGCCGCGCTAGCGCAGTCAACCGGAAAGCAACTGATATGAGCCAGGCAATGCAACCCCAACGTACTTCCCCGTCCCCGGATGCCGCGGCCGCGCCCGCGCGAGCGCGCGGCGGCGTGTGGCAACTGATCAACCGCTCCGGCATCGTGATGGTGTTTCTCGTGCTGTTCGCGACGCTGTCGCTGACCGTGCCGGACTTCCTCACGCCGCGCAACATCCAGGGCCTGCTGCTGTCGGTCACGCTGATCGGATCGATTGCGGTGACCATGATGTTCGTGCTCGCGCTCGGCGAAGTCGACCTGTCGGTCGCGTCGATCGTCGCGTTCTCGGGCGTCGTCGCGTCGACGCTGATCACCGCGACGCACAGCGTCGTGCTCGGCATCGCGGCCGGCGTGCTCGCGGGCGGCGCGGTCGGGCTCGTCAACGGCGTGCTGATCGCGCGCTGGCGGATCAATTCGCTGATCGTCACGCTCGCGATGATGGAAGTCGTGCGCGGGCTCGCGTTCATCACGTCGAACGGCGACGCGGTGATGATCTCCGAGGAGCGCTTCTTCGATCTCGGCGGCGGGTCGTTCCTCGGCATTTCGTATCCGATCTGGAGCAACATCGTCGGCTTCGTCGTGTTCGGTTTCCTCTTGCGCAAGACCGTGTTCGGCAAGAACGTGCTGGCCGTCGGCGGCAACGGCGAGGCCGCGCTGCTCGCGGGGCTGCCGGTGATGCGCATCAAGATCGCGGTGTTCGTGCTGCAGGGGCTCGTGACCGGCTTCGCCGGCGTGATGCTCGCGTCGCGGATGAGCCTCGGCGATCCGAAAACGTCCGTCGGCCTCGAACTCGGCGTGATCTCCGCGTGTGTGCTCGGCGGCGTGTCGCTGACGGGCGGCGTCGCGACGATTTCCGGCGTGCTGGTCGGCGTGCTGATCATGGGTTCCGTGCAGGACGCGATGAGCCTGCTGAACGTGCCGACCTTTTACCAATATCTGATACGCGGCGGAATTCTGTTGCTCGCGGTGCTGTTCGACCAGTATCGTCGCAACCAGCGGCGCGCGATGAAGATCTGACCCTGGCGAACGCGCGTCCGCCCGCGAAGGCGACAGATATCGGGAGACGGCATGCAACAGATTCATCCGGGCGCGGCGGCGCTGCTCGTAGACAGCCGCAACACGCTCGGCGAAGGCGCGACGTGGTGCGACGCGACACACGCGCTGTACTGGACGGACATCGAAGGCGCGCGGCTGTGGCGCTGCCGCGCGGACGGCTCGGACCTCGCGCAGTGGCCGATGCCGGAGCGGCTCGCATGCTTCGCGCTGACGAACGAACCGAATGTGCTGCTGGTCGGGCTCGCGACGCATCTCGCGTTCCTCGATCTGCGCAGCGGCGAATTCACGCGGATCGTCGACGTCGAACCCGATCTGCCGACGCGGCTGAACGACGGCCGCTGCGATCCGTTCGGCGCGTTCGTGTTCGGGATGAAGGACGAAGGCGGCGACCCGCCGCGTGCGGTCGGCGGCTTCTACCGACTCAATCCGGACCTCACGCTCGAACGGCTTGCGTTGCCGGCGGCGGCGATCGCGAACAGCATCGCGTTCTCGCCGGACGGCACGAAGATGACGTTCTGCGATTCGATGGTGCGCGAGATTCTCGTCTGCGATTACCGCGCGGGCGGCGACGTGGCCAACGCGCGGCCGTTCGCGCGACTGACCGATGCGGATGGCGACCCGGACGGCTCGACGATGGATCGCGACGGCGGGCTGTGGAACGCGCAGTGGGGCGGCCGGCGCGTGGTGCGCTACGGGCCGGACGGCATCGAGACGGATCGCGTGACCGTGCCGACCGCGCAGCCGAGCTGCGTGACGCTCGACGGCGAAGGCCGGCTGTACGTGACGAGCGCGCGCGTCGGGTTGAGCGACGACGCGCTGGCGAGCGATGCGCACGCCGGCGGCGTATTCGTCGCCCGGACGCGCTACACTGGGCTGCCGACCGCAAGATTCGCGGGGGCGCCGCGCGGCTGACCGCGCGTCGGATCCCGTTCATGGGATGCGTCCGACGCAGCGAGCCAGGCGATCCGGCGCGCGATCTGCCCCGCATGCACACGCGCACGGAGGCGGTCCGGCTTGCCGGAACACGCCGTTCGCTCCCCGACGTGCTGGTAAGATGGCCCGCAATTCCATCCCGCCCGCACCATGAGTTCTGCACCGACCAAGCCCGCGAATCCGAAAAACGCCGCGAAGAACGCCGCCCGCGCGACGGGCGACAAGTCGAAGGCGCGCGTGCCGCAGCGCCTGACCTACGTGGTCGGCAGTCTCGAACGGCTGCTGCGCCGCCACATGACCGACGCGCTCGCACCGCTCGGCATCACGCTCGCGCAATACACGGCGCTGTCGGTGCTTGAGGCGCGCGGTGCGTCGTCGAACGCGCAACTGGCGGAACGCTCGTTCATCACGCCGCAATCGGCGAACGAGGTGATGAGCGTGATGGCCGCCCGCGGTTTCGTCACGCGCGAAGCCGACCCGTCGCACGGCCGCATCATCCTGCTGACGCTGACCGACGAAGGCGCGGCGATGCTGCGCGAATGCGAAGCCGTGCTGCGTCCGCTCGAGACGCGGATGCTCGGCGACGTCTCCATCGACGACGCCACGCACGTGCAGCGCACGCTCGAACTGTTCGCGCGCAACCTGCGCGGCTGACCCTTTCCCGAGCCTCCATCACGCGGGCCCGAGCGGCCCGCGTTCGCTTTCCCTCCCGCTTGCCGGTCGCCTGACCGTTCCCCGATTCCATCGCTGCCGCCGCTTCCCGCTCCGGGTTTACACCGGCGCTCGTGCCGCTTGCAATATCAGGTAGCCTGATATTAAATGAAGCCGTCCGCAGCAGGAATGCTGCGCACCGAATCGCACAGGAACGAACGACAGGAACAGACATGAGCAAGTACGACAACCGCTGGCAGACCGTTGAAGTGAAGGTGGAGGCCGGCATCGCGTGGGTCACGCTGAACCGCCCCGAGAAGCGCAACGCAATGAGCCCGACGCTGAACCGGGAGATGCTGGAGGTCCTCGACGCGGTCGAATTCGACGACGAGGCGAAGGTGCTGGTGCTGACCGGCGCGGGCGCGGCGTGGACGGCCGGCATGGATCTGAAGGAATATTTCCGCGAGATCGACGGCGGCTCCGACGCGCTGCAGGAAAAGGTGCGGCGCGACGCGTCGGAATGGCAGTGGCGCCGCCTGCGGATGTACAACAAGCCGACGATCGCGATGGTGAACGGCTGGTGCTTCGGCGGTGGTTTCTCGCCGCTCGTCGCGTGCGACCTCGCGATCGCGGCGGACGAAGCGGTATTCGGGCTGTCCGAAATCAACTGGGGCATCCCGCCGGGCAACCTCGTCAGCAAGGCGATGGCGGACACGGTCGGGCATCGCCGCGCGCTGCACTACATCATGACCGGCGACACGTTCACCGGTGTCGAGGCAGCCGAAATGGGCCTCGTGAACAGCAGCGTGCCGCTGGCCGGCCTGCGCGACGCGACGATCGCGCTCGCCGCGCGGCTGATGGACAAGAACCCGGTCGTGCTGCGCGCGGCGAAGCACGGCTTCAAGCGTTCGCGTGAACTCACGTGGGAGCAGTGCGAGGATTACCTGTATGCGAAGCTCGACCAGGCGCAGCTGCGCGATCCGGAGCGCGGCCGCGAGCAGGGGCTGAAGCAGTTCCTCGACGACAAGACGATCAAGCCGGGCCTGCAGGCATACAAGCGCTGATACAAGCGCCGACGCAACCGACAGAGACAGGCAAGGCAGGAGACGACATGACCGACAGACGGATGCTGATCGCCGGCGAGTGGTGCACCGCCCGCGACGGCCGAACCTTCGACCGATTCAACCCCGCGACGGGCGCGCTCGCGTCGCGCGCGCCGGCGGCCGGCCCGGCCGACGCCGACGCGGCGATCGAAGCCGCGCATCGCGCGTTCCCCGCATGGGCGGCGCTCGCGCCGACCGAACGGCGCCGCCGCCTGCTGAAGGCCGCGGACCTGATGGATGCGCGCATCGACGCGTTCATCGCGACCGGCGTCGCCGAAACCGGCGCGACGCCCGGCTGGCTCGGCTTCAACGTGACGCTCGCGGCGAACATGCTGCGCGAGGCCGCGTCGATGACGACGCAGATCGACGGCGACGTGATCCCGTCCGACGTGCCCGGCAATCTCGCGCTGGCGATGCGCGTGCCGTGCGGCGTCGTGCTCGGCATCGCGCCGTGGAACGCGCCGGTGATCCTCGGCACGCGCGCGCTGGCGATGCCGCTCGCATGCGGCAACACGGTCGTGCTGAAGGCGTCCGAGGCGTGCCCGGGCGTGCACGCGCTGATCGGCGCGGTGCTGGAGGATGCCGGGCTCGGCGCGGGCGTCGTGAACGTGATCACGCACGCGGCGGCCGATGCGCCCGAACTCGTCGAGCGGCTGATCGCGCATCCGCACGTGAAGCGGATCAACTTCACCGGGTCCACGCACGTCGGGCGCATCATCGCGCGCCATGCGGCCGCGCACCTGAAACCCGTGCTGCTCGAACTCGGCGGCAAGGCGCCGGTGCTCGTGCTCGACGATGCCGATCTCGATGCGGCCGTCGACGCGATCGCGTTCGGCGCGTTCTTCAACCAGGGGCAGATCTGCATGTCGACCGAGCGCGTGATCGCCGCGCGGCCGATCGCCGATGCGCTCGTCGAGCGGCTCGCCGCGAAGGCGCGCACGCTGGTCGCGGGCGATCCGCTGGCGGGCCATGCGCTCGGCACGATGGTCGATGCGTCGGCCGCCGCGCGCGCGGCGTCTTTGGTCGAGGATGCGCGTGCGCTTGGCGCGCAACTGCCACTCGGCTGCCGTGTGGAAGGCGCGACGATGCAGCCGGCGATCGTCGACGGCGTCACGCGCGATATGCGGCTGTATCGCGAGGAATCGTTCGCGCCGGTCGTCGCGATCCTGCGCGCGGACAGCGACGACGAAGCGGTCGCGCTCGCGAACGACAGCGAGTTCGGGCTGTCGGCGAGCGTGTTCAGCCGCGATATCGCACGCGCGATGACGGTCGCGCGCCGGATCGAATCGGGGATCTGCCACATCAACGGGCCGACCGTGCACGACGAGGCGCAGATGCCGTTCGGCGGCACGAAAGCGAGCGGCTACGGCCGCTTCGGCAGCCGCGCGTCGATCGCCGAATTCACCGAGCTGCGCTGGATCACCGTGCAGACCACACCGCGTCACTACCCGATATGAGCGAGCCGACGATGAATGTTGCGACGCCCGTAAGCGGGCCGGCGAACGACACCGGTGGCGTGCGCTATCGCGCGGCGGCCGTCGCGGTCGGCGCGGCCGAGATTCGTCGCGCGGAAAACGGCACGTGGTACCTGCGCTCGCGCGAACCGCTCGGCGACTACCCGATGCGCCTGACCGACTGCCTCGTGCGCGGCGCGCACGCGCATCCCGACCGCGTGCTCGCCGCGCGGCGCGGCGCCGACGGCCGCTGGATCGAGATCACTTATGCACAGATGCTCGAACGCGCCCGCGCGCTCGGCCAGGGCCTCGTCGATCTCGGGCTGTCGGTCGAGCGACCGCTCGCGGTGCTGTCCGGCAACGATCTCGAGCATCTGCAGCTGATGTTCGCGGCGATGCTGGCCGGCGTGCCGTATGCGCCGATCTCGCCCGCGTATTCGCTGGTGTCGACCGATTACGGCAAGCTGCGTCACACCCTCGGCGTGCTGCGGCCGGGCGCGGTGTTCGTCGCCGAACGCGCGCCGTTCGCGCGTGCGCTCGACGCGACGCTGCCGGCCGATGCGGCGCTGATCGTCGCGAACGACGTGGATGCCGATGGCGCCGCGGCGGGCCGCGTCGTGCCGCTGTCGCGCCTGCTCGCGACCGTTCCGCGCACGATCGACGCGATCCATGAAGCGATCGGCCCCGATCATCTCGCGAAGATCCTGTTTACGTCAGGGTCGACGAAGCAGCCGAAGGCCGTGCCGACCACGCACCGGATGCTGTGCAGCAACCAGCAGATGCTGCGCCAGACGATGCCCGAGCTGACGCGCGAACCGCCGGTGCTGGTCGACTGGCTGCCGTGGAATCACACGTTCGGCGGCAGTCACAACCTCGGCATCGCGCTGTACAACGGCGGCACGCTGTACATCGACGACGGGCGCCCGGTGCCGGGCCGCTTCGACGAAACCGTGCGCAACCTGCGCGAGATCGCGCCGACGATCTACTTCAACGTGCCGAAGGGCTGGGAAGAGCTGACCGCCGCGCTCGAACGCGATGCCGTGCTGCGCGACACGTTCTTCTCGCGCGTGAAGCTGTATTTCTTCGGCGGCGCGGGGCTGTCGCAGGCCGCGTGGGACCGGCTCGACCGCGTGACCGACGCGCATTGCGGCGAGCGCATCCGGATCATGGCCGGCCTCGGGATGACGGAGGCGTCGCCGTCGTGCCTGTTCACGACCGGGCCGCTGATGCGCGCCGGCTACATCGGCCTGCCCGCACCCGGCTGCGACGCGAAGCTCGTGCCGTGCGGCGGCAAGCTCGAACTGCGCTTCAAGGGGCCGAACGTGATGCGCGGCTACTGGCATGCCGACGTCGATCCGCGCGACGTATTCGACGACGAGGGTTATTACCGCAGCGGCGACGCGGGGGTCTTCGCCGATCCTGAGCGGCCGGAACTTGGGCTGCTGTTCGACGGCCGGCTGACCGAGGATTTCAAGCTGAGCAGCGGCACCTTCGTCAGCGTTGGGCCGTTGCGGGCGAACGCGGTGTCGAGCGGCGCGCCGTACGTGCAGGACGTGGTCGTCACCGGGATCAATCGCGACGACATCGGGCTGCTGGTGTTTCCGCGCATCGACGCATGCCGCGCGCTGGCCGGGCTCGCAGCCGATGCACCGGTTTCCGACGTGCTGCGCGCGCCGGCCGTGCGCGCGGCGTTCGCGTCGTGGCTTGCCGTGCTGAACCGGCATGCAAGCGGCGGTTCGACGTTCGTCGCGCGCATCCGGCTGATCGACACGCCGCCGTCGCTCGATCTCGGCGAAGTGACCGACAAGGGTTCGCTGAACCAGGCGGCCGTGCAGAAGCATCGCGCGGCGACGATCGACGCGCTGTACGACCCGGTGCGGCGCGATCCCGACGTGATTTACGCGTAGGCGGAAGCCAACCGAAGCAAACCGAAGCAAGCAGCGACAACGACCTGCCGGCCACGATACCGGCAGGCATTCTTGCGGCCAGTGAATCAGGCTGCCTGATAAGGTCGGCCGATGCAGGCCGACCGACTACAAGACATGGGACTGGAGACACGATGAACACTTACGTTGCCGAAAAACCCACGGTCGCGACCACGCTCGCGCTGTGTTTCGCGATCGCACTCCTCGAAGGGCTCGACCTGCAGTCGGTCGGCGTCGCCGCACCGCGCATGGCGCGCGAATTCGGGCTCTCGGTGTCGCAGATGGGCATCGCGTTCAGCGCGGGCACCTTCGGGCTGCTGCCGGGGGCGATGCTCGGCGGGCGCCTCGCCGACCGGATCGGACGCAAGCGCGTGCTGATCGCGTCGGCCATGCTGTTCGGATTGCTGTCGATCGCCACCGCGCAGGTGTCGACCTTCGCGATGCTCGTCGTCGTGCGCGTGCTGACCGGCATCGGCCTCGGCGGCGCGATGCCGAACCTGATCGCGCTGTCGTCCGAAGCGGTCGAACCGCGCTCGCGCAGCAGCGCGGTGGCGACGATGTATTGCGGCATCCCGTTCGGCGGCGTGATCGCGTCGCTGATCGGCGTGCTGCTCGCCGGCGACACCGAATGGCGCCACATCTTCTACGTCGGCGGCGTGGGGCCGCTGCTGCTCGTGCCGCTGCTGGCGTTGTTCCTGCCGGAATCGCGCGCGTATCTCGACGTCGCCGGCACGCCGGCCGCGCGCACCAGCGTCGCGCGCACGCTGTTCGGCGACGGCCGCACGACGTCGACGGTCGCGCTGTGGGTCAGCTATTTCTGCACGCTGATCGTCCTCTACTTCCTGCTGAACTGGCTGCCGTCGCTGATGGCCTCGCGCGGGCTCGATCGCGCGCACGTCGGCCTCGTGCAGATCGCGTTCAACGTCGGCGCGGGGCTCGGCGCGCTCGGCATCGGCGCGGCGCTCGACCGGATGCGCGCGTCGCGCGTGGTCGGCGGCATGTATGTCGGGATCGTGCTGTCGCTCGCCGCGCTCGCGGCCGCGCCTGGCTTCGCGTCGCTCTCGGCGGCCGCGTTCGCGGCGGGGATGTTCGTGGTCGGCGGGCAGTCGGTGCTGTATGCGCTCGCGGCGATCTACTACCCGACCGCGATGCGGGGCACCGGCGTCGGCGCGGCGGTGGCGGTCGGCCGGCTCGGCTCCGTCGTCGGACCGCTCGCGGCCGCGACGCTGCTGGCCGCCGGCCGCAGCGCGCCCGTCGTGATCGGCGCGAGCATCCCCGTCACGCTCGTCGCGGCCTTCGCTGCATTCGTGCTGATTCGCCGCCCGCAAGCCGGCGACTGAGGTTTCGTTTTTTCAATGCGCGCCGTCAGAGCGCGCAATTCAACACGGTCTGGAGACGCAACGAAATGAAGACGAAGACAAGGAACGGCCTGCTGGCCGCCGGCGCGTGCTGCGCACTGGCCGCGACCGGCGCGCACGCGCAGTCGAGCGTGACGCTGTACGGGATCATCGATACGGGCGTCGAGTTCGTGTCGCACGCGAACGCGGCCGGCGATCACGTCGTGCGCATGCCGGGCGTGACGGGCGAGCTGCCGTCGCGCTGGGGCCTGCGCGGCACCGAGGATCTCGGCGGCGGCTATCAGGCGGTGTTCACGCTCGAAAGCGGCTTCAACGTGCGCGGCGGCGATCTCGGGCAGGGCGGCCGGCTGTTCGGGCGGCAGGCGTTCGTCGGGCTGAAGAGCGGCTTCGGCACGCTCGCGTTCGGCCGCCAGTACACGATGACCTATCTCGCGCTGCAGGGCGCGGACATCATCGGCCCCGACATCTACGGGCTCGGCTCGTTCGACGCATACGTGCCGAACGGCCGCGCCGACAACGCGGTGACCTACGTCGGCACGTATCGCGGCGTGACGCTCGGTGCCGCGTATTCGTTCGGCCGCGACGGCGCGGGCACCGGCAATTCGCCGGGGCAGGGCACGTGCGCGGGGCAGGTGCCGGGCGATGCCGTCCAGTGCCGCAACTGGTCGGTGATGCTCAAGTACGACAGCGCGTATTTCGGTGCGGCGGCGTCGTACGAGGAGCAGCGCGGCGGCACCGGCGCGGCCGCGAACTTCTTCGACGGCGTCGCGCCGGTCGCCTTCACCAGCAGCGGCGGCAAGGACGCGCGCACGCACGTGAGCGCGTATGCGCAGGCGGCCGGCGCGCGAATCGGCGCGGGCTGGATCGGGCGGCGCGTGTCGACCGGTTCGCCGGCCGCACCCGGCGCGCATTCGGACCTGTTCTTCCTCGGTGCGTCGTATGCGATCAAGCCTGACTTCGTCGTCGACGGCGAGGGTTACCGGATCGTCAACAGCGCGCACGACACGCGCGCGACGATGGCCACGCTGCGCGCGACCTATCTGCTGACCAAGCGCACGGCCGTCTACGCGCAATCGTCGTATCTGTGGAACAGCGCGCATGCACGCTACGCGGTCAGCGGCGGCGGCCCCGGCACGACGCCCGGCGCGGGGATGGGGCAGCTCGGCGCGATGGTCGGCGTGCGGCACATGTTCTGATCCGGCAGCCTGACGAAGGGGAGATATCTTGAACGGAAAATCTGCATTCCTTTGCATTGCGCCGCTGTCGGCGGCGGTCATGCTCGCCGGGTGCGGCGGCGACGATTCGGTCAGCGCCACGCCGACGCACCTGAGCGCCGCGACGCCGGCCGCGATGACGCAGGCCTGCGACGCGCTCGCCGCGAAGCTGTCGTATGCGAACACGTCGTTCACGTCGGTGACGACCGCGGCCGCCGGCGCGCTGAAGGTGGCCGGCAAGCCGATCGCCGAACACTGCGTGATCGACGGGAAGATGAACGAGCGCGTGAGCGCGGTAGACGGCCAGACCTATGCGATCGGCTTCGAGATGCGTTTGCCGAAAGCGTGGAACGGCCGCTTCTTCTACCAGGCGAACGGCGGGCTCGACGGCAACGTCATGACCGCGACCGGCGAGATCGGCGGCGGCGGGCCGCTGACCGACGCGCTGAACATGGGCTTCGCGGTGATCAGCTCGGATTCCGGGCACAGCGCCGCGCAGAACCCGCTGTTCGGCCTCGACCCGCAGGCGCGGCTCGACTACGGCTACGGCGCCGTCGACGCGCTCACGCCGATGGCGAAGCAGGTGATCCGGCTCGCATACGGGAAGATGCCCGACCGCAGCTATTTCGGCGGCTGCTCGAACGGCGGCCGTCACGCGATGGTCACGGCCGTGCGCAACGCGGGCGACTACGACGGGATCATCGCGGGCGACCCGGGCTTCCACCTGCCGAAGGCGGCGATCGGGGAGATGTACGGCGCGCAGCAGTTCGCGAAGATCGCGTCGGCGACCGGCGCGAACGGGCTGCCGGACATCCGTAGCGGTTTCACCGACACGGAGCGCCGGTTGGTCGGCGCGACGATTCTCGACAAGTGCGATGCGCTCGACGGCGTGGCCGACGGGATGGTGCAGGACGTCGCCGCGTGCCAGGCGCATTTCAGCGTCGAGACGGACATCCCGACCTGCGCGAACGGCACGCGCACCGGCGCCTGCCTGACGACCGCGCAGAAGAGCGCGCTCGAGAACGTGTTCGCGGGTGCGCGCAACAGCGCGGGCACGGCACTCTACGCGAGCTTTCCGTACGATCCGGGCATCGCGGCCGGCGGCTGGGCCGCGTGGAAGCAGTCGAACTCGGTCACGCTCGATCCGGCCGCGATGGCGTTCACGTTCACGACGCCGCCGAAAACCGCCGCGACGCTCGCGAACCTCGCCGGTTTCGCGCTCGGCTTCGACATGGACAACGACGCGCCGGCGATCTTCGCGACGAACGGCGTCTACACGCAATCCGCTTGGTCGTTCATGACGCCGCCCGACGAGACCAACCTGTCCGCGCTGAAGTCGCGCGGCGCGAAGCTGCTGGTCTATCACGGCACCGGCGACCCGGTGTTCTCGTACAACGACACGAGCGACTGGTACGGCCGGCTCGCGCAGGCGAACGGCGGCGACGCGTCGGATTTCGCGCGCCTCTATCCGGTGCCGGGCATGAACCATTGCTCGGGCGGGCCGGCAGCCGACCAGTTCGACATGCTGACGCCGCTCGTCGCATGGGTCGAGCAGGGGCAGGCGCCCAGGGCGATCGTCGCCACGGCGCGCGACACGACGAACGCGGTGCCGAATGCGGACGTGCCGACGTCGTGGGGCGCGGGACGCACGCGTCCGCTGTGTCCGTATCCGCAGGTCGCGCGCTACAACGGGTCGGGCGACATGAATTCGGCGGCGAGCTTCAGTTGTCGCTGACGCAGCGGGCGTGCGAATGTACCGATGCGCGGGGGCATCGGTGCATTCGCCGTTGTTTTGCAGCGGAAGCGGCGAGCGTGTCGGCCTGAACGGGAACGGCGATGAGCTGCGCACGACGACGGCGTTTGCCGCCCGACACCGCATCCGGGGATACTATGGCGCTTTTCCGTCGGCGCGACGCGTCCCGATCGACGTGGCGCGCCGGGTATCCTTCCTCCGATTCGACCATGCAAACCGTAGCGGTACTCGACTTCGAAACAACCGGGCTTTCCCCGAACATGGGCGACAGGGCGACCGAGATCGCCGTGATTCTGCTGCGCGACGGCGAGATCGTCGACCGCTACCAGAGCCTGATGAACGCGGGGCGCCGCATTCCGTCCGACGTCGTCGCGCTCACCGGCATCACGAACGAGATGATTGCGTCGGCGCCGCCGGTGTCGAAGGTCATGAAGGAAGCCGCCGCATTCGTCGGAAGCCACCCCGTCGTCGCGCACAACGCCGGCTTCGACAAGCGGTTCTGGCAGGCCGAGCTCGGCATGCTCGGCGTGGCGGCCGAGCATGCGTTCGCGTGCACGATGCTCGTCGCGCGGCGCATCTACCCGCACGCGCAAAGTCACAGGCTGTCGAGCCTCGCCGACATGCTGCGGCTGCCGAAGTCAGGCCGCGCCCACCGCGCGATGGTCGACGCGGAGATCGCGAGCCATCTGTGGTGCCGGATGCAGCGCGACATCGGCGAAACTTACGGGCTGCGACAAGTCGATCACGGGCTCATGTCGCGCTTGCAGACGACGAGCAAGGCCAAGGTCGCGACGTTTTTCGGTTCATTGGCCGCCGACCGGCGCTGACGCCGGTCGTCAGTCGCCGATCTCCACCGGCACCTCGAGCCCGACCTTCACGCGGCTGCCGCCGGAGCAGGGCGGCCTGCGCGCAGCCGGCTTTACGCTTCGGCCGCCCGCTTGCCCGGCGCGTCCGCCGTGCTCGTGCGATCGAGGATCGCCAGCACTTCGCGCGCGGTGTTTTCCGAATGGCTGCGCAGCACCTGCGGCAGCTGAGTGTGGTCGGGATCGGCGAGCGCGGCCATGATGGCTTCGTGCTCGTGCAGCGATTCGGCCCAGCGCAGCGTGCCCGCGTTCGCGGCGCCGCGTGCGCGGTGCACCTTCGACATCAGCGACGCGTAGATGCCCGACAGCACCGGGTTGCCCGCCGCGTCGACGATCATCTGATGAATCTGCTGGTTCAGCCGGAAATATTCGACGCGCTTGCCGGCTTCATGGCACTCGACCATCCGCCGGTGCTTCGCCTGCAACGCGGCGAGCGTCGCCGCGGCGATGCGCTTGCGCAGCAACTCTCCCGCCATCGCCTCGAGCCCGTGCAGCAGCTCGAACGTCGACACGAGATCGTCGACGTCGATCGGTGCGACGCGATAGCCGATGTACTGGCGATGCGTGACCGCACCTTCCGCGACGAGCACCTTCAGCGCTTCGCGCAGCGGCGTCTTCGACACGTCGAACGCGAGGCTCAGTTCCTTTTCGTCGATCCGCGCGCCGGGCGGCAATTCGCCTTCGTCGATCATCACGCGCAGGCGCGCGGCGATCTCCGCGGCCATGCCGCGGGTACGCAGAAGCAGGGGATTGCGGGGTGTCTGGCTCATGATGGGGCAAGCTTATCACGATATCGGGGCTTACCCTACACCATCGTAGTGAACAAACAAATTCAATGAAACCAAGTGTTTACGCTAACGGTAATTATAAATTTCTAATCCTATACTCGGTTCCACGTTGCGCGACGTCCTGACCATCCTCGTTCACTCCTGGAGTCCGTCCATGTCTTCAACCTCCGGTGTCGCCGGCCTGACGGTCGGCAAATCCGCCGTCCGCTGGAAGATATTCGTCGTCATGCTGAGCCTCATCGCGATCAACTACGTCGATCGCGCGTCGCTGTCCGTCGCCATGCCTTACATCTCGCAGGAGTTCAACATCGGGCCGGCGATGGAGGGTCTGATCCTCAGCTCGTTCTTCTGGACCTATGCGGTGATGCAGATCCCGGGCGGGATGCTCGCCGACCGGTTCAAGCCGCGCATCGTGATCGCGACGGCGACCGTGTTCTGGGGCTTCTTCCAGGCCATCGCCGCGCTGTGCACGAGCGCGCCGGCGCTGCTGCTCACGCGCCTCGGCCTCGGCGCGTCCGAAGCGCCGATCTATCCGGCCGGCGGCAAGCTCAACGCGATCTGGATGACGCAGACCGAGCGCGGCCGCGGCGCCACGCTGCTCGACGGCGGCGCGCCGCTCGGCGCGGCCCTGGGCGCGGTGCTGATCGCCGGGCTGATCGCGCTGCTCGGCTCGTGGCGTCTCGCGTTCGCGGTGGCCGGGGTCGGCACCGTGCTGGCCGGTTTCCTCGCGTGGTACTACATCCGCAACACGCCGCGCGAGCATCCGGGCGTCAACGATCTCGAAGCCGACTACATCGAGGCGTCGCACGCGAGCGATCTCGCGGCCGAGCCGGCCGACGCGTCGGGCCGCTCGCGCGACTTCTTCAAGTACCGCTCGGTGTGGTGCATGTTCTTCGGCTGGATGTGCTTCAACAGCGTGTTTTACGGGCTGCTCACGTGGATGCCGAACTATCTGCACAAGGTGCACGGCTTCGACATCAAGCAGATGGGCGGCTCGACCTTCATCATCTTTTTCTGCGGCTTCGTCGGCGAACTGCTCGGCGGCTGGATCGCCGACAAGTGGAAGGCCGCGGGCGGCCGGCCGAACGTCGTGATGCGCACGCTGTTCGGCATCGCGGCCGTGATCGCGACCGTGTCGATCTTCTCGGTCGCCTATGTGAAGAACCCGCTCGTCGTCGTCGCGCTGCTGTCGTCGACGCTGTTCTTCCTGCGCTGGTGCGGGCTGTACTGGTGCATCCCGTCGTCGCTCGGCACGCGCAACAAGATCGGCTTCCTCGGCGGCCTCATGAACCTCGGCGGCAACATCGGCGGCATCACCGTGCCGATCCTCGTCGGCGCGATCGTGCAGTTCACCGGCTCCTACTTCCTCGCGCTGATGGTGTTCGCGGCGGCCGGCGTCGGCCTGCTCGCGTGCTCCAGCGCGATCGACTACGAAAACAAGCTCCCCGTCTGACCGACCCCTTTCACTGCATCGACTGCATTCACTGGTAGAGAGAAACCCATCATGAAGAAACGTACCCTGCTCGGCATGCTCACCCCGTCGTCCAACACGTCGCTCGAACCGCTGACGAGCGCGATGGTCGCCGGCCTGCCGGGCGTGTCCGCGCACTTCGCGCGCTTTCCGGTCACCGAAATCTCGCTGACGGGCCAGGCGCTCGGCCAGTTCGACGACGACAAGATCATCCAGGCCGCGATGCTGCTCGCCGACGCGAAGGTCGACGTGATCGCGTGGAACGGCACGTCGTCCGGCTGGCTCGGCTTCGAGGCGGACGAGCGGCTGTGCCAGCGCATCACCGCAGCGACCGGCATTCCGGCCACGACCTCCGTGCTCGCGCTCAACGAGATCCTGAAAAAGACCGGCGCGCACGAGTTCGGCCTCGTCACGCCGTATCTGGACGACGTGCAGACGAAGATCGTCGACAACTACCGCCGCTCGGGGTTGAACTGCATCGCCGAGCGCCACCTGAACCTGAAGGTCAATTTCTCGTTCTCCGAAGTGACGGGCGACCAGATCGGCGGGATGGTGCGCGAAGTCGCGAAGGCCGGCCCGCGCGCGATCTCGATCTTCTGCACGAACCTGAACGCCGCGCACCTGGTGCCGGCGCTCGAGGAAGAGACGGGCATTCCGATCTACGACACGATCTCGACCGTGGTGTGGAAGTCGCTGCAGCTCGCCGACTACGACACGCGGCAGGTGAAGGGCTGGGGGCGTCTCTTCAGCGACGTGATCTGAGGCGCGCGCCATGTCGAACGATCTCGATTTCGTGATCCGTCACGCGGACGTCGTGACGGCGGCGGACCGGTTCTCGTGCGACATCGGCATCCGCGCGGGGCGCGTGGCCATGCTCGGCCACGGGCTCCCGCGCGCGCCGCGCGAGCTCGATGCGACCGGGATGCTGGTGATGCCGGGCGGCGTCGATGCGCACTGCCATCTCGACCAGCCGATGCCCGACGGGCTGAAGATGGCCGACGACTTCCTGTCCGGCACGCGCTCCGCGCTGTGCGGCGGCACGACCACCGTGGTGCCGTTCGCCGCGCAGGCGAAGGGGCAGTCGCTGCAGGCGGCCGTCGACGACTATCACCGGCGCGCGGAAGGGCGCGCGCTGATCGACTACGGATTTCACCTGATCGTCGCCGATCCGACGCCGCATGTGTTGGCCGAGGAGCTGCCGCGGCTGATCGCGAACGGCTACACGTCGTTCAAGGTGTACATGACCTACGACGACCTGAAGCTGAACGACCGGCAGATGCTCGACGTGCTGTCGGTCGCGCGCGAGCACGGCGCGCTCGTGATGGTGCATGCGGAAAACTCGGACTGCATCGGCTGGCTGACCGAGCGGCTGCTCGGCGACGGCCACGTCGCGCCGCATTTCCATGCGCATGCGCGGCCGGCGGTGGTCGAGCGCGAGGCGACGCATCGCGCGATCGCGTTCGCGGAACTCGTCGACGTGCCGATCCTGATCGTGCACGTGTCGGGCGCCGAGGCGATCGAGCAGATCCGCTGGGGACAGTCGCGCGGGTTGCCGATCCTGGCCGAAACCTGCCCGCAGTATTTGTATCTGACGGCAGCCGATCTCGGTCATCACGGCCACGACGGCTATGAAGGCGCGAAATGCGTATGCAGCCCGCCGCCGCGCGACCCGGCCAACCAGCAGGCCGTGTGGAAGGCGCTGAAGCAGGGCGTATTCTCGGTATTCTCGTCCGATCACGCGCCGTTCAACTACGACGATCCGTGCGGCAAGCATCCGGGCGGGCAGGCCGTGTCGTTCGACCATATCCCGAACGGAATCCCGGGCCTGGAGACGCGCCTGCCGCTGCTGTTCGACGGCGTGCGCAAGGGGCAGTTGTCGCTGCATCAGTTCGTCGAGCTGACGTCGCTGCGGCCAGCGAAGCTGTACGGGCTGTATCCGCGCAAGGGGACGATCGCGGTCGGCGCCGATGCGGATATCGTCGTGTGGGATCCGGACAAGCGCGTGCGGATCGCGAATGCGTCGCTGCATCATGCGGTCGACTACACGCCTTATGAGGGGATCGAGGTGACGGGCTGGCCGCGTCATTGCCTGTCGCGCGGCGAGCTGCTCGTCGAGGACGGCCGGCTGCTCGCGGCGGAGCCGGGGCGCGGGCAATTCCTGCCGGCCGGCAAGCCGTGTCTCGACTGATTTCCCGGGATTCGACGCGACAGCCCGCCCGACGTGGTGGGCGCGTTTCAACAGGAGCAAGGATGAGCGTTTCCCTCGCAATGCGCGGCATCGCGGCCGCTGCGATCGTCGCCGGGTCGTGCGGCGGCCCGGCGCTGGCCGCGGGCGGCGCGCCTCAGGACCTGCCGAGCGTCGTGCCCGAAGCGGCCGGCGTCGATTCGGCGCCGCTCGTGCGGCTGTCCGAATGGCTGCGCCGCGACCGGATGGACGTGCGCAGCCTCGTCGTCGTGAAGGACGGCAAGATCGTGTTCGAGCGCTACGGCGACGGCCTCACGCGCGACAACAACTACGAGCTGTATTCGGTGACGAAGACGATCACCGCGCTGCTCGCCGGCATACTCGACGGCGAGGGCAAGCTCGGCCCGTCGACGAAGGTCGCGCCGCTGATCGCGGCCGCGCGGCCCGATCTCGCGAGCGAACTCGCGGACAAGCAGGACATCGAGCTGCGGCATCTGATGTCGATGTCGAGCGGCTTGCGCTACACGACGCGCGAAGGCACCGATCCGCTGTACTACGACGCGCCCGACCGGCTGCGCGTCGCGGTGACGAGCCGGGCCGCGCAGGCGCCCGGCACGCATTTCGACTACATCGACGTGAACCCGGTGCTGGTCGGCACGGCCGTGTCGATCGCCGCGCGGGAACGCGAGGACGACTTCGCGCGCGAGCGGCTGTTCGAGCCGCTCGGCTTCGCGCATTACCGCTGGAGCGGCGCCGACGGCACCGGCGCGGTGGCGGGTGGCTGGGGCCTGCGGCTGCGCGCCGTCGACATGGCGAAGATCGGCATGCTGCTGCTCGACAACGGCCGCTGGAACGGCAAGCAGATCGTGCCGGCCGGCTGGGTCCGGCAGATGACGACGCCGTCGCCGGCCGCGGCCGACTACGGCTATTACTGCTGGATCAGCCACGTCGTCGAACACGGCACGCCGGAATTCGGCGCGATGGGCTTCAAGGGGCAGTTCATCACGGTGCTGCCCGCGCAGCGCGCGGTCGTCGTGATGACGAGCCTGCTGCCGACCGATGGCGGCTTGCGCGACGCGACCTATCTGAACCTGTATCGACGGATGGTCGGCGATTACATCCTGCCGGCGCTCACGCCCGCGCAGCCGCCGGTCGAGCGCGCGGAAACCACGCAGGCGCTGCGCGACGAACTCGCGCGCAGCCGTCGGACGAAGGGTGTGCCGGGCACCGCCGCCGCGTTCAACGATGCGCCGGAGATTTGATGAGGATTGCACATGTAATTGACCATTCGCCCACGTGGCGTCGCGATGGGCGGCGTCCCGCGGCGCCTTTCATGCGACGGCTGCTCGCGCGGGTGGCGGCGCTGCTGATCGGCGGCGGCGCGCTGGCGTCGGCGCCGGTGCTGTCCGTGGCGCATGCGGACGATGCGCTGCCGCCGCTGCATGAAACCGGCATCGCGGCGGCCGTACCCGAAGACGTCGGCGTGGATTCGCGCAAGCTCGTCGAGCTGTCGCGCTGGATTCGCGAGCAGAAGCTCGACGTGTACAGCCTGCTCGTCGTGAAAGACGGCAAGTTGATCTTCGAGCGCTACGGGGCGAACGCGTCGCGCGATTCGACCTACGAACTGTATTCGGTGACGAAGGCCGTGACGTCGCTCGTCGCGGGCATCCTGGTCGATCGCGGTGCCGTGCATCTCGACGAACCGGTGGCCGCGCGGCTCACCGCATGGCGTCCCGATCTCGGCGACGCGCTCGCGGACAAGCGCGGCATCGAGCTGAAGCACGTGCTGTCGATGTCGAGCGGCCTGCATTACGACTTCAGCCCGAAGGACGATCCGATCTACTACACCGCGCCGGACCGGCTGAAGCTCGCCGCGTCGGCGGCGCCGAAGGTCGCGCCCGGCACCGCGTTCGAGTACACCGACGTGAATCCGATCCTCGCGTCGGCGATGCTGAGCGCGGCGGCCGGCGAACCCGTCGAGCGCTATGCGCAGGCGCATCTGTTCGGCCCGCTCGACATGAAGCGCGCCGCATGGGCGCGCGCGGACCGCACGGGGCTCGTATCGGCCGGCTGGGGGCTGCGGCTGCGCGCAGTCGACATGGCGAAGATCGGCATGCTCGTGCTCGACGGCGGGCGCTGGCAGGGGCGTCAGGTCGTGCCGCAGGCGTGGATCGCGCAGATGACGTCGCCGCGCGTGTCGCCGCATTTCGGCTACTACTGGTGGATCAACAACATCGTCGCGAGCGAGCCCGAATTCGACGCGATGGGCTTCAAGGGGCAATTCATCACGGTGCTCCCGAAGCGCAACACGGTGATCGTGATGACCGGCGTGCTGCCGGTGGATGGCGGCCTGCGCGACGCGGAGAACGTGAAGCTGTTCCGCCGGATGGTGAATGGCTACATCCTGCCGGCACTCGATGGCAGCGGTGCGTCGGGGCAGGATTCCGGCGGCGGCGATACGCGTGCGGCGCTGCGCGACGAGCTTGAAGCGAGTGCGCGCACCGCAGGTGTGCCCGGCACGCAGGTCGATCCGACGGATCTGCCGAAGTAGCGCCGGGCGTGCGTTCGGCTCGCCGTCGCGGGCGAGCCGAACGCACGCTGCATCACGTCACGCCAGTTCGCCCAGGCACGCGTCGAACTGCGCGACGAGCGTATCGACGTCGTCGGCCGTCGTCTGCGGGCACACGAGCATCATGTTGTGGAACGGCGTGATCAGCACGCCGCGGTTCAGCAGGTACAGATGCACGATGTGCTCGAGCTCGCTGTCGAGCTGTTCGCCCGCGATCGTGCCGTTGCGCGGCGGCACGGGCGTGAACTGGAACTCGGTGCGCGCGCCGATGCGCGTCACGCACCACGGCAGCCCGTGTTTCGCGATCGCCCGTTCGAGCCCGGTCGCGAGCCGCGCGGCCAGTTCGAACATGTGCGCATACGCGGCATCGGTCGCGACTTCGGCGAGCGTCGCGCGCATTGCATGCATGGCCAGCATGTTCGCGGTGAGCGTCGTGCCGATCCCGGAATGGCCGGGCGGCGCGTTCAGCTTCGCCTCTTTCGCGCGCGCCGCGAATTCGGCGCTGAACCCGTAGACCGCGCACGGGACGCCGCCCGCGATCGGCTTGCCGGCCACCAGCGCGTCCGGTTCGAGACCGTGCGCGGCCGCGTAGCCGCCGGGGCCGCTGCTGATCGTGTGCGTTTCGTCGATCACGAGCAGCGTGCCGTAGCGGCGCGTCAGTTCGCGTGCGGCCTCCCAGAAGCCCGGATCGGGCAGGACCATCCCGATGTTCGTCATCGCCGGTTCGGCGAGCACGCACGCGACGTCGCCGTCCTTCAGCGCCGCTTCGAGCGCGTCGAGATCGTTGAACTCGACCACGCGCGTGTTCGCGAGCAGGTCGTAGGACTGCCCGAGCAGGCTGTCGCGCTGCACCGGGCGGCCGTCGACGAGATCGACGAACACGTCGTCGACCGTGCCGTGATAGCAGCCGTTGAACACGACGATCGTATTGCGGCCGGTGGCCGCGCGCGCCCAGCGCAGCACGAAGCGGTTCGCGTCGCTCGCGCTCAGCGCGAATTGCCAGACCGGCAGCTTGAAGCGGCGCGCGAGTTCGCGCGAGACCCACGCCGCGTCCTCGCTCGGCAGCATCGTCGTGTAGCCGCGCGTCGCCTGCTCGGCAAGTGCGCGCGCGACCGGTTCGGGCGCATGGCCGAACATCGCGCCGGTGTCGCCGAGACAGAAGTCCGCGTAGCGATGACCGTCGACGTCGGTGAAGGTTGCGCCGCGCGCTTCCTTCACGACCAGCGAGAACGGCGTCGACCAGTCCTGCATCCAGTGCAACGGCACGCCGAACAGCAAATGCTCGGACGCTTCCGCGGACAACGCGCGGGAGATCGGCATGGCTTCGGTGAATGCACGGCGCTCGCGATCGAACAGTGCGCGGGCGCGGATGAGGTCGACTCCGTGGCGGGTCTGCAATTGAGGCTCCTGTGACGGGGTTGCATGGACGGGGGATGCTTCCGCGAGCTTGTCATATTCCATGCGCACGGTCGATTCGGGCCTGACCGCGTATCCATCAGGTATGGAGTTTTTGCGCATAAAGATACGACAACGTATGTCTTTTTCTCTATGACTGAGAGGTGAGTGGGCGCACACAGGCGATCGGCGCGCAGGGGCCGATCCATGCGTTCAACGTGAGCGCGATGACGCTGACGAACGTGACGATCGCCGGGCAGGCGCCAACACGACGATCACCGACAAGCGGTGACGTAACGGCGAGGAGGGGCGTTCGCGTGCGGCCTGCCGGTGCGCGCGAACGCGACGCGTCATGCCAGCGTCTTGACCATGTGGTGTTCGTCGTAGAAGCGGCCGTCGACGAACAGCGACCGCGGTTCCGTGCCGAACCGGACGAACCCCTGCGACGCGTACAGCCGTTCCGCGGTGCCGTTGATCTCGTTCACGCACAGGACCAGTTGCGTGCACTGCCACGCTTGCGCTGCGTGCGCGGTCGCGCTGTCGAGCAGCGATTGCGCGATGCCGCGCCCGCGATACGCGGAGTCGACGAACACGCCCCAGATCGTCGCCTTGTGCGCGACTTTCGCGCGCGCATCGCGGCGCACGCCCGTGATGCCGACGAGCGTTGCGTCGTCGAACGCGCCGAACACGGCGCGCTCGAGGGTTGGGGTGATGCGCGTCGCGAATTCATCGATCGGGACGCCTGCTTCTTCGTCGCGGGTCGGCAGGAAGGAGGTCGGCGACGTGTCGACCGCGCGCAGGCGGACGGACTGGAATTGCGCCGCGTCGGCGGCGTCGAGCAGGCGGATCGTGATCATCGGTCGGGATTGTCGTTGGTGTGCCGGGATATCGGAATCTGCGACGCGACGCGCGGCAGGGCATCGGCAATGCTAAGCGGAAACGCATCCGCTTGCTCGTGCGTTCGACGTGCCGCATCGGCATGCGTGAAGCAATACGGCACCGATGGGCGAAGGGCGATGGAGGTGACGCGTGGAGAATCGATGAGCGTTCGCGATGCCTGCGGGCAATCGCGCACTCGGCGTCGAACGGATGCAAGTGGAAACGAACCGGATGCGGACATACCGGCCGCTGCGTTCGATGCGAGCCCGACCGCGGGTGGCGATGCCATGCCGTACGCGACAAGCATGCCGCGCGGAGGGAAGGAGCTGGATGAAGCGAGGCGCGCCCACGCGTTGCGCCGAAGCGGCGCACGATGTCGGGCGCGCGAAATTCCGACGCGACGCGACGTGAGGTGTCCGCGATGCGCCCGATCAGCTCAGGCGCATGCGACCCACGTCAATACCGCGACAGCTGATTGCCGTTGATCTGGACGCGATCGCCCGGGCGCAGGTTGCCCGGCGACTGCACGTCGAACGAGCGCGTCGAGCCGTCGCTGACCTGCACGTCGATCCGATAGCCGCTCGGCGGTTGGGCCGCGCCCATCTGCTGGCCGATCTGGTTGCCGGCGACGGCGCCGCCGAGCGCGCCGATCACGGTGGCTGCATCGCGGCCGTGGCCGCGGCCGAACTGGTTGCCCACCAGGCCGCCGACCAGCGCACCGACGACGGTGCCGGCGACGCCCGACGCGCCGATCGAGCCGCTGACCGGCTGGATGTTCGCGACGGTGCCGTATTGCGTGCCGTAGCCGTTGCCGTACTGGCCGCCGTACTGCGGGTTGCCGTATTGGTCGTACTGCGGCGCCTGGCTCGGATACGCCGGCTGCTGCACGTAGCCGGGTTGCGAATACGCGGGCTGCGCGTAACCGGGCGTCGCGTATTGCTGCTGCGGATAGCCCGGCTGCGCGCCATAGTAGCCCGGCGCGACACAGGCGGTCAGCGGAAGCGCCGCCACGGCGACGAGCGAGGCGAACAGAACGGTCTTCGTGGAAGGCATGCGCATCATGATGTTTCCTGCATCGGCAACGTGTTCGCCGACGAATTCCGGGACGGGTGGCGAACTCGGCGTGAGTATAAGGAAAGGGCGATTGCGCGTCCGGTGCGGCCGGGTAACAACGTGTAAAGTCTGTTGCCGCGCAAATCGCGGCCGGGCGCGGCGGCGCGACATGCTCGACCGCGACCGCGCCGATGCACGTTTATCGGCAATGCGGGCGCCGCCCCGATGATCGCACCCCATCGCCGCGCCAGGCCCGACGGGACGGCCCGTCCGCACATCGCGAAATCGAATGCACGGCATCGCGACATTTAATTGGCCACTGGCCGCCCCGTCCGATATCGTGACCGCATTCCCTGCCAACGGCCGTGCCGTGCCGGCCGCGGATCTTTCCCCCGTCCGCGCCGGCGTCGCGCAGCGACCGCCCCACACATTCCGAGTCATGACCGATCGCTTCTTCACCAACGCCGTCGATGCCGGCGGCCAGCCCGTCAACCTCGCCGTCCATGACGGCCGCTTCGTCGCGATCGGGGCCGATTGCACGGCCGCGCCCGGCGCGGAAACGATCGACCTCGGCGGGCGCGTCGTGCTGCCCGGCTTCGTCGACGGCCACATCCATCTCGACAAGAGCTTCGTCGGCGACCGCTGGGTGCCGCACGAACCGGTCGGCTCGCTGCGCGAGCGGCTCGCGGTCGAGAAGCGCCAGCTCGCGGCCGCGCCGCCGATCGTCGAACGCGCGAATGCGCTGATCGCGCAGGCCGCCGCGTTCGGCACGATCGCGATGCGCAGCCACGTCGACGTCGACGCGACGACGGGCCTGTCGAACCTGCAGGCCGTGATGGCCGCGCGCGAACAATGGCGCGGGATCGTCGACATCGAACTGGTCGCGTTCCCGCAGGCCGGCGTGGTGACGTGTCCGGGCACCGCCGCGATTCTCGATGCGGCCGTGCGCGAAGGCGCGGACGTGGTCGGCGGGATCGACCCGACGACGCTCGACGGCGACGCGGACGGCCAGCTCGACATCGTGTTCGGCATCGCCGAGAAGCGCGGCGCGAAGATCGACATCCACCTGCACGAACCGGGCGAGACCGGCATCGCGCAATTGTTGCGGATCGCGGCGCGCACGCGCGCGGCGGGCCTCGGCGGCCGCGTGAACGTGAGCCACGCGTATGCGCTCGGCCAGGTCGATCACGGCGACGTCGAGCGTGCGGCCGCGGCACTCGCCAGCGCCGGCGTGTCGATCCTGACCAACGCGCCTGGCGATTGCGCATTCCCGCCGGTGCGGCAACTGCGCGATGCGGGCGTGCACGTGTTCGCCGGCAACGACAACATTCGCGATGCGTGGTGGCCGTACGGGAACGGCGACATGCTGCAGCGCGCGATGATGGTCGGCTACCGCTCGGGCTTCTACACCGACGAAGCGCTCGGCATCGCACTCGACATGGCGACGCATGCCGGCGCGCGCGCGATCGGCAAGGCCGACTACGGCATCGCGGTCGGCTGCGACGCGAGCTTCGTCGCGGTGCGCGCGCCGAATGCGGCGGCCGCCGTCGCCGGCGTGCCGGCCGAACGCTGGGTGTTCCGACGCGGCGAAAGCGATACCGGTGCGCCGTTCGCGCCGGCACAGCGTTTCACGCGATAACGCGATAGCGACCTGACCGCCGTCGCGGTGCGTGCATCGTGACGGCCTTGCACTGACCGACCACACCGGAACCGACATGACGAACCTGCTGATCCGCAACGTCCGCACGCACGCCGACGAAGCGCTCGACATCCTGATCGAAGGCGAGCGCATCGCGCGCGTCGGCCCGTCGCTCGACGCGCCCGCCGGCTGCGCGATCGAGGACGGCGCGAGCGCGCTCGCGCTGCCCGGCCTCGTCGAAGGCCACACGCACCTCGACAAGACCCACTGGGGGATGCCGTGGTATCGCAACGCGGTGGGGCCGCGCCTCGTCGACCGCATCGAGAACGAACGCAACTACCGCGCGACGAGCGGCCATGATGCCGGCGCCGCATCGCTTGCGCTGTCGCGCGCGTTCCTCGCGGCCGGCACGACGCGCATCCGCACGCACGTGGACATCGACACCGAGGCCGGGTTGCGGCATCTGCACGGCGTGCTCGCGACGCGCGAGACGCTGCGCGACCAGGTGGAGATCCAGATCGTCGCGTTTCCGCAGTCGGGCGTGCTGAAGCGGCCCGGCACCGCCGCGCTGCTGTCCGACGCGCTCGGCGCCGGCGCCGACCTGCTCGGCGGGCTCGACCCGTGCGCGATCGAAGGCGATCCGGTCGAGGCGGTGGACGTGCTGTTCGGGATTGCCGAGCGTCACGGCCGCGGGCTCGACCTGCACCTGCACGAGCGCGGGTCGATGGGCGCGTACTCGCTCGACCTGATCCTGCAGCGCACCGCCGCGCTCGGCATGCAGGGCAAAGTCACGATCAGCCACGGCTTCTGCCTCGGCGACATCGCCGAGCGCGAGCGCGACGCGCTGCTCGCGCGGATGGCCGAACTCGGCGTCGCGATCGTCACGACCGCGCCGGCCGCGGTGCCGGTGCCGCCGGTCGCCGCGTGCCGCGCGGCCGGCGTGACCGTGATCGGCGGCAACGACGGCGTGCGCGATACGTGGACGCCGTACGGTTCGCCCGACATGCTCGAACGCGCGATGCTGATCGGCATGCGCAACGATTTCCGCCGCGACGACGCGCTCGAAGTCGCGCTCGATTGCGTGACGCACGGCGCGGCACGCGGCTGCGGCTTCGCCGACTACGGTCTGGAGGCGGGCAAGCGTGCGGACGTCGTGCTCGTCGATGCGCTGACGTTCGCCGAGGCCGTCGTCGCGCGGCCGACGCGGCGGCTTGTCGTATCGTCGGGGAAGATCGTCGCGCGTAACGGCGTGCTGGTCTGAGCCGAACGCCGCATCGTGCCGGTATGATCGGGCCTTCTTCAGCCTGATCTCCGGGGAGACGACGATGCGATGCACGCGCACGAGGGCGGCACGCGCCGCCAGATGGATGGCGGCGGCAACGTTCGCGGCGGCGGCCGCGCATGCGACGGCGGCCGGCCCCGACGACGCGCGGCAGGAAGCGAATCGCCGCACGGTGCTCGCGTTTTACGAGAAAGGCCTGAACGAGAAGGATGCGGATGCCGCGCTCGCCTATGTCGGCAACCGATACGTGCAGCACAACCCGAACGCGGCCGACGGCCGCGACGGCTTCCGCAAGTTCGTCGCGTTTCTGCGCGACAAGTATCCGCAGTCGCACAGCGAGATCAAGCGGTCGTTCGTCGACGGCGACTACGTGATCCTGCACGTGCACGCGGTGCGCGAACCCGGCACGCGCGGTAGCGCGATCATGGATATCTTCCGGCTCGAGCACGGCAAGATCGTCGAGCATTGGGACGTGAACCAGCCGGTGCCGGAGCAGGCGGCAAACGGGAACACGATGTTCTGATGCGCGCGCATTCCCGGTTACGCGGTTGCTCGGCTAATGCCGACCCGCATCGCCGCGCTCAATCCTCTTCGTGCTCCAGCATCGCCGCGAGCGCCTTCGTCAGTTCGCTGACCATCGGATCGGCCGTCGGCCGATGCAGGATCGCGATGTCCATGTTCTCGATCGGCGCGAAGCCGCCGTGTTCCTCGGTCAGCACCACGTGGTCGTCGGTCACCACGCGCGCGGGCAGCACGCTGATGCCGAGCCCGTCCGCGACGGCCGCCTGGATGCCGCTCAGGCTCGACGTCGTGAAGCTGATCCGCCAGCGGCGGCCGCGTTCCTCGATCGCTTTGATCATGTCGTCGCGATAGAGCCCGCGCGGCGGAAACACGACGATCGGCACCGGATCGAGGTCGATCGTCGGATGTTGCGCGCTGTCGATCCAGCGCAGCTTCTCCGGCCAGCGCGCCACCGCCTCGCGGCTGTCGCGCCGCTGCTTGATCAGCGCGAGATCGAGCTCGCCGCGATCGTAGGCCGCGCAAATGTCGCGGCTCAGCCCGCACATCACCTCGAGCTTCACCTGCGGATGATCGCGCTTGAAGGCGGCGAGCGCATGGGTCGTGCGGCCCGCCGCGAAATCGTCGGGCACGCCGAGCCGGATCGTCAGCGCGACGGTCGCGCCCGACAGCGCCTCCAGCATCTCGTCGTTCAGCGCGATCATGCGCCGCGCGTAGCTGAGCACCGTCACGCCGGCGTCGGTCGGCCGCACGTCGCGCGTGCCGCGGTCGAGCAGGCGATGCCCGGCGATCTCCTCCAGCCGCCGCACCTTCTGGCTGACCGTCGACTGCGTCGAATGCAGGCGCGCGGACGCGGTCGTGAAGCTGCCGCAGTCGGCGACCATCACGAGCGCGCGCAACAGGTCGAGGTCGAACAAAGGTCTATTCATATCCGCACTTTTTCGGCTTGCAACATTTCATTTTCAAATACGCGCGACGATTTTTAACATGGGCCGAGCCCGTGGGCAATCGCGGTTTCGCCGGACCCGGCGCCCGGGGACCGGCGGCGCGGCGCGGCTGATTGCGGTGCACGGGCGGCGATGATGTGGAAGCAGTGCGGGCGGGTATGAACGCCGATCACATGAGTCGGTTCGACCGTGGCATCGATGCGGTATAGGTCGGAATCGCGGCCAAGGTAACTCGCGAAGAGTGACGGTCTGATTTGCCAGCGATTTCTGATCGTCCCGGCTTGTGGATATCCGATCGAATACGCTCTCCGTTGGCTGTGCGCATTACCGGGTAAACGCCTGAACACGCACAAACTCCCGGCAAGTTTCTATATTTTGTGGGTTAGATCGCTCTTTCTGCGCGATTTCTCCGCGTAATTCCCGCCCGTCCACTCCGCCTTCATTTCTTCGGTTTGCGCTCGAAAATCGAGCGGTCTAGACTGCATCGCAGTTTCATCGAAGTCCCAGTCTTTCGCGTACCGCGCCGGGCCTGCCGGCACGACGCTCCCCAATGGACGCCCGGCGCTCGCCCGCCGCGTCGAGACCACAAGGACACACCATGAACCGCACTGCAAAGCTCGTCGTTTCCGCGCTGGCGTTCGCGCCGCTCGTCTCGGTCGCGCAGGACACGGCGACGATCCGCTGGGGCATCGATCCCACCTATCCGCCGTTCGAGGCGAAGCAGCCCGACGGCTCGCTCGCCGGCTTCGACAT
The DNA here is from genome assembly GCF_902833125.1 of Burkholderia sp. BCC1640. Lineage (NCBI taxonomy): Bacteria > Pseudomonadati > Pseudomonadota > Betaproteobacteria > Burkholderiales > Burkholderiaceae > Burkholderia > Burkholderia sp. BCC1640. The sequence goes on from NZ_CADFEF010000023.1 coordinate 116,907, forward strand.
TGATCTTCGCAACGCGATCTGCGAGCAGTTGCGCGCGAAATGCGTGTGGGTCGAGCAGGGCTTCGACGGGATGATTCCGGCGCTGCGCGCGCGCAAGTTCGACGTGATCATGTCCGCGATGACGGCCACCGACGAGCGGCTCAAGCAGATCGACTTCTCGAACAAGCTGTACGCGTCGCCGGGTGCGCTCGTCGCGCCGGCCGGCTCGAAACTGCTGCCGACCGCCGCGTCGCTCGCCGGCAAGCGCGTCGGGATCGACCAGGGCACGACGCAGGAGGCGTACGCGAAGGCCGAATGGGCGACCAAGGGCGTGACGATCGTGTCGTACCAGAACCAGGACCAGGTGTATCAGGATCTGGTGAACGGCCGTCTCGACGCGACCTTCCAGGACAAGACGCAGGCCGGCTATTCGTTCCTGAAGACACCGCGCGGCAAGGGCTACGCGTTCGCGGGCCCCGACGTGACCGACGTGCGCATCACCGGCTACGGCGTCGCGATGGGCGTGCGCAAGGGCGACGCCGAGATGAAAAAGCGGCTCAACGACGCGATCGCCGCGATCCGCGCGAACGGCACGTACCAGAAGATCGCCGCGAAATACTTCGACTTCGACATCTACGGCGCGAAGCAGCAGCTGACCGCCGCACCGTGACCCCGTGACGCATTCAATCGACAGGCAAGCCATGACGAGTATCCAGGATCGCGTCGCGACAGCCGTGACGCCCGAACTGATCGCCGCCTTCCGTGAAGAAGGCGCGGTCTGCATCAAGGGCATCTTCTCGCCCGGCGAAGTGGCCGCGCTGCGTGCCGGCATCGACGCGAACCTCGCGCAGCCGAGCGAGCGCGCGAAGGTCGCGAGCCGGCCCGACGACCCGGGCTGGTTCTTCGAGGACTTCTGCAACTGGCAGCACAACGACGCGTACCGCGACTTCATCGTGCGCTCGCCCGCGCCGTCGGTGGCCGCCGCGCTGATGGGCACGCGGACGGTGCGGCTGCATCACGACCACTTGCTTGTGAAGGAGCCCGGCACGCGGCAGCGCACGCCGTGGCATCAGGACCAGCCGTACTACAACATCGAAGGCGACGACAACGTCAGCATGTGGATTCCGGTCGATCCGGTGCCGCTCGAGTCGACGCTGGAATTCGTCGCGGGTTCGCACCGGGGGCCGTGGCTGATGCCGCGCACGTTTATGGACAAGGAGGCGAAGTGGTTCCCGGAAGGCAGCCTCGCCGACCTGCCCGACATCGAGGCCGACCGTTCGGCGTTCCCGATCCGCCACTGGGCGCTCGAGCCCGGCGACATGGTGTGCTTCCGGATGCTGACGCTGCACGCGTCGGGCGGGACGCAGAATCGTCGGCGCGCGTTTTCGATCCGCTTCGTCGGCGACGACATCCGTCACGCGCCGCGCCGCTGGAAGACGTCGCCCGATTTCCCGGGGCTCGCGGACGAACTGCCGGACGGCGCGCCGCTCGAACATCCGCTGTTTCCGGTCGTGTGGTCGCGCGGCGCGGGGCAGGTCGGGGCGATCCGAGCGTAAGCGGCGGATAGCGACGACATCAAGTCACATCACGCGCGCGGCGTCCGCTTCGCGATGAAGCGGACGCCGCGCGTGGTCGTTTTCGAGCGTCGCGGGAGGTTCAGGTCTGGTGCCGCCCGGCGCCCGGCTTGAAGCGCGAGCCGAGCCGATAGCGGTTGCCGGGATGCAGGAAGTGTACGAACGTGACGGGCAGTCCGTTCGTCCAGGTGCGGCGCGTGAGCGTGAGGCACGGCTCGTCGGCGCGCATGTCGAGCAGCCGCGCCTGTTCGCCGGTCGGCAGCGACGCGTCGACCACGTGCTCGATCTCCAGTTCGTAGTGCGACACGTTGTTGAACAGGTATTCGGACGGCGGCTCGACCTGGAAATCCTGGTCGATGAATTCGGGCGCGGCGGCCGGGTTCACGTAGCGATCCTCCAACTGGATTGGGCGGCTGTTTTCCTCGTGCACGCACACCACGTGAAAGACCGGCGTGTTGACCGCCAGCCCGAACGCAGCCGCGACGTCGAACGACGCGGGCTCGCGCGACTGGCTGAGCACGCGGCAGCGATACTCGTGGCCGCGCGCGCGGATCTCGTCGCGGATGTGCGCGATCATCAGCAGGTTCGACTGCGGCTTCGCCTCGGCGACGAAGGTGCCGACGCCCGCGATGCGTTTCAGCACGCCTTCCTCGGTCAGCTCGCGCAGCGCGCGGTTGACCGTCATGCGCGCGACGCCGAATTGCGCGGCAAGATCGAGTTCGGACGGAATGCGGTCCCCCGGGCGCCAGTCGCCCGCGTCGACATTCTGGCGGACGAGCGTCTTGATCTGCTGGAACGGAGCGGTGGTCTTCGTGACCATCGGGGGATCCTCGGGGAAAGGCAACCGCAAAATTCTATCCCGGATCAGGTTGCGGGCAATTCGCGAACGTCGGCCGTCGGCACCGAACCGAACGCGTCGCTCAGTGCATAGCCGATCAATTGCCGCGCGGCCGCCTCGGGCGTCGACAGCGCGCCGCTCGACTTCAACTGGTCGAATTTCTCGCGCATCGGGAAGTTCGCTTCGCTGGTCGAGCGGATCGTCGCCTGCATGCCGGTGTCGACGACGCCCGGCGCGACGCTGCAGATCCGCAGCGCGCGGTTCGCGTCGAGCGCGACGGCGCGCGCGTGATGATCGAGCGCCGCCTTGGTCGCGCAGTAGACGCTCCAGCCCGCATACGCGTTGCGCGCGGCGCCGCTCGATACGTGCAGGATCCGGCATTCGGTCGGCGCCGCCGCCGCCTGCACGAGCGCGGCCGACAGCATCAGCGGCGCCGCGACGTTCACGCCGACCGCGCGTGCGACGAGCGCCGGGTCCTGCGCGTCGAGCGAGCCGATCGGATCGACGATGCCAGCGTTGTTGAAGAGCAGCACGATCGACGCACCGTCGACGAAGCGGCGCAGCGTGTCGCCGGCGAGCCAGGCCGCGACGGCCGACGTGTCCGACAGGTCGAGCTCGATGTCGGCGAAACGGTCGCCGGCCCGCGCGGCGAGCGACGGATGACGGCTGCGCGACACGCCGAGCACGGCGATGCCTTCCTGCAGCAGTTGTTCGGCGAGCGACGCGCCGAGGCCGCGCGTGTGTCCGGTGACGATGGCGCGCACGTGCGGCGCTGAAATGGATGCGGTCATGGCGATGAATGAGTGAACGGATGAAGCGTGTTGACGCGTGGCGCGCATGCGCCGCGGCACGGCGTGCGGGACGGGCGATGCGCGGTGCTGGCGTGGCGGGCGAAGTCGGCCGCGTGCGGCGCGGCATGTCCAAAAGTGAACGCGTATCGTAGCGCCGGCCCGCGCGACGCGCAAACGCGGGCGACGCCGCGCGCGGGCGCGGTGTGTGAATTCGCGACGTCGAACGCATGCACCGCCGCGCGGCCGATACGTTGGACGAAAGCGGACTGCGGCAAGTCCGCACGCCATGGCGGCGCGTGGCGCCGGGCACCACGTCGCGAGCTATCATATGGCTCGCCCGTTCGAGACGCCGGACGGGGCGCGACCGTTTCCTTTCACTTGCTGCACGCTGCGACGCATCCATGAACACCACGCCGGACATGCCCACGCCACGCGCCTTGCGCGAACTTACGCCCCTCGAGGCCCGCATTCTCGGGGTGCTCGTCGAGAAGCAGCACACCGTGCCCGACACCTATCCGCTCTCGCTGAATGCGCTGACCTCGGGCTGCAACCAGAAGACCGCGCGCTCGCCGGTGATGAACGTCAGCGAGGACGAGGTCACGACCGCGCTCGACGGGCTCAAGCACCTGAGCCTCGTGATGGAAGGAAGCAGCAGCCGCGTGCCGCGTTTCGAGCACAACATGAACCGTGTGCTCGGGATTCCGAGCCAGGCGATCGCGCTGCTGACGATCCTGCTGCTGCGCGGCCCGCAGACGGCCGCCGAACTGCGCCTGAACAGCGCACGCCTGCACGGCTTCGCGGACATCTCGTCGGTCGAGGCATTCCTCGACGAACTCGCGGCGCGTGCGCAGCCGCTCGTCGTCCGGTTGCCGCGTGCGCCCGGTGCGCGCGAGAATCGCTGGATGCACTTGATGTGCGGTGAGGTGAACGTCGCCGACTTCGCCGGTTCGGATGCCGGCGGCGGCGCGGATTCCGTTCCGCCGTCCGAGTTCGAGGCGCTGAAGGCCGAACAGAAGCGGCTTTCGGATGAAGTGGCGCGGCTGAACGCACTCGTCCAGCGCATGGCGACCGAACTCGGGATCGACGTCGATACCCCGGGCGACGCCGGCTGACCGCCCGCCGAGCCAACTCGACACCGGCGCGGACGAAGGCGCGCCGGGTGACGAACGCACCTCCCGACACCGCTCGAACCTGCGCTACCAGCGGCACCCCGTCTTCTCGGACGCATCGACGTCCTGCGCCCACGCGAAATCGGTCTTCTTGCCGGTGCGCGCATTGGTGTACGTCATCGAATAGACGATCGCACCCTGGCTCATCATTTCGTATTCGCCGTTGATCTTGCCGTCGACCATTTCCCACCACGTCGTCGTGAACTGGTACGGGCGGCCTTCCGCGAGTGCTTCCTGATCCACGTGCTTGAGCAGCAGCGGAATCGACGTCTTCGATTTCGCGTAGCGGACGACGCCCCCTTGCCACTTCGCCACGTCGTCGTAATACGTGCGCAATTCGAAGCGCACGGGTTTGTCGCCGGTCGTCCTGAAGCACAGCACCTCGGTGCTGACCTCGGCCGACGCAGGCAACGCAATGCACAGCAGCAACGCGGCAAGTGTCTTTTTCATATTTGCGTGAGAGTCGTGGATGGCTCGCGCCGAACGTGAGGCACCATCGGCGGCGGACAGTCGTGATCGTACGGTACCTCGGTGATACGCGACACTCGGCCGTACGGCTGGAGCGTCTCGCGGAGAACGATCGTCGCGAAGCGGTTTAGGCGTTTACCTTCAAACAACGGGAAATCCGCATCGATTCCGTTCTCGCTGTGCTTCAATTCATCCGGTTTGCAGTCCTACTAAATGACATAACGAAAACAGAAGAGACCCTTCACTCAAAGGAGACAGCCAATGGCCAGGAACCCGTCTTGACGCCGCAATCCGGACAAGTCGCAACACAGCGAACTTCCTCGATGAAAAGCAGGTTATCCCCAGAGGCAACTCCGATGTCCTCCAAACGTTTGATGACGATCGCGGCCGCCGTGCTGGCTGTCGCCACGTCGTCGGTCCATGCAGGTGCGGCCACCGTGACCGACCCGTTCTACACGTATACGGGCGCCACGCCGTTGAAATCGATTCCACCCGGCACGGTGCTCAACACGCGAACCGTCACCTATCACGTGGCCGGAATGCCGACCGCGGTGACCGCCCAGCAGTTGCTGTATCGCACCAACGACGCGCAGAACCGGCCGGTCGTCAACGTGACGTCGGTGATCCGGAGCCCGGTCAGCAACGGCCGGGCGATCTCGTACCAGTCGGCCTACGACTCGCTGAATCCTTACGACGAACCGTCGCAGGTGATCGCCGGCGATCGCGACGTCACGAAGATCATCAACGTCGGCACCTTGCTCTACAGCGCGGAATCGATCCCGCTGTCGACGCTGCTGCTGCTCGGCTACAACGTGATCGTGCCCGATACCGAAGGCCAGACGGCGGACTTCGCTGCCGGCCCCGAATACGGGATGACGACGCTCGATTCGATCCGCGCGGCGCTCAACACGCCGTCGACGGGCCTCGCGCCGTCCAGCAAGGTCGCGATGATCGGCTATTCCGGCGGTGCGATCGCGACGAACTGGGCCGCGCAACTCGCGCCGAGCTATGCGCCGGACGTCAACAAGCAGCTCGTCGGCGCGGCCGAGGGCGGCGTGCTGGTCGACCCCGCGCACAACCTGCGCTACGTCGACGGCAGCATCGTCTGGGGCGGCGTCGCGGCGGCCGCGCTCGCCGGGCTGTCGCGCGGCTTCGGCTTCGATCTGACGCCGTATCTGAGCGACAGCGGCGTCGCCGTGTTCAACGACATCCAGAACCAGTCGCTCGCCTACATCCTGCCGAAATACACGGGGCTGCGTTGGGCGACGCTGTTCAAGCCGCAATACGCGAACGACATCAACAGCATTCCGGCGTACGTGACCTACGCGAACAAGGTGAACGCCGGGCTGGCCGCGTCGCCGACGATTCCGATGTACATCGTTCAGGGCACGGCCGGCATGCTCGACGGCACGTTCGGTAGCCAGGTGGGCGACGGCGTGATGCTCGCGTACGATGTACGCGCGCTCGCGCAGAAGTTCTGTGCCAGCGGCGTGCCGGTCGTGTACACCGAATATCCGCTCGAACATGCGGGCGCGATCGCGCCGTGGGTGGCCGGGATGCTGCCCTGGCTCTACGACCGCTTCGGCGGCAAGGCCGCGCCGAGCAATTGCGCGCTGACGGCGTTGTTGCCGAGCAATTCGCTCGCGCCCGAGACGCTGCACTAGGGAAACACTGATTAATAGGCGATCGCGCGAGGTGGTCGGCGATGTGGGCGGGGAATGGCCGGATACCGAAGCGAAGCGCCGCCCATTCGGAGAAGTTTGCCCCGAGGATGCACCTTATTTC